>JBDTCA010000093.1:0-2953 GCA_039923815.1 Caldimonas sp.
GAACATCGCCGCGTAGAGGTTCTTCGTCTGGCGGACGAAGTGCCAGTAGAAGGCGAACAGGCCTTGCGGTGGCGGCGAGGTCGGCACCCGCGTGGGGCGGATGCGGCTTTCGAAGTAGCTGAACATGGGACGGAGCGGGCGAAAACGTCGCAGGCTAACCGAGCGCCGGCGACGATGTCGGGTCGTCACTTCCGCCTCGCGGCTCTGGATCTGCGTCTGCGCCGCAGGGCAGCGCGGCGCCGCGGCCTCAATCGTGAAAGACTCTCGCTTCCCTTTCCATTAGTCGCCGATCTCCCATGCCCACCACCCTCCCCGCCGACGGCCTCCAGCTCCGCTCCCTCGTCACTGACGCCGGCGAGCTCACGCTGTCCCTGCAGCGCGTGCCGACGCCCGATCCCGCGGCCGACGAAGTCGTCGTGCGCATCGAGGCGACGCCGATCAACCCCTCCGACATTGGCCTGCTCTTCGGTGCCGCCGACCTCTCGACCCTGACCGTGGCCGGCAGCGGCGAGCACACCGTGGCCACGGCGCGGATCTCACCGGCGGCGATGAAGGGCATGGCGGGGCGCCTCGGGCAGTCGATGCCGGTGGGCAACGAAGGCGCCGGAACGGTGGTCCGCGCCGGCAGCGGCGCGCTGGCGCAGGCGCTGCTCGGCAAGACGGTGGCGGTGCTCGGCGGCGCCATGTACTCGCAGTTCCGCACCGTCAAGGTCGAGCTGTGCCTGCCGCTGCCGACGGGAACCACGGCAGTCGACGGCGCATCGTGCTTCGTCAACCCGCTGACCGCGCTCGGCATGGTCGAGACGATGCGGCGCGAGGGCCACACGGCGCTGGTGCACACGGCAGCCGCGTCCAACCTGGGCCAGATGCTGAACCGCATCTGCCTGGCCGATGGCGTCGGCCTCGTCAACATCGTTCGCAAGCCCGAGCAGGAAGCGCTGTTGCGCGAGCAGGGTGCGAAGCACGTGGTCAGCACGGCGTCGCCCGCGTTCATGGAAGAGCTCACGCAGGCGCTGGTGGACACCGGCGCCACGATCGCCTTCGACGCCACCGGCGGCGGCCCGCTCGCCGGCCAGATCCTCGGCGCGATGGAAGCGGCACTCAACCGCACGGCCAAGGAATACAGCCGCTATGGCTCGACGACGCTGAAGCAGGTGTATCTCTACGGCGGCCTCGACACCCGGCCGACCGAGTTCGTGCGCAACTTCGGCATGGCCTGGAGCATGGGCGGCTGGCTGCTCTTCCCCTTCCTGCAGCGCATCGGCACCGCGGCCGCGCAAGCGCTCAGGCATCGCGTCGCCGCCGAACTCAAGACGACCTTCGCCAGCCACTACACCCGCACGGTGTCGCTCGCCGGTGCCTTGCAGGCCGACGCCATCGCCGAGTACGGGCAGCGCGCCACCGCCACCAAGGTGCTGATCGACCCAAGCCTGTAAGCCCAGCCGCCGGCCAATCGATGCCCGCGGCGCCCGCGTAAGCTCACCCGACACGCCAGGAGAACCACCATGTCCGTCAGCAACTTGATCACGCCGCGCCTGGCCGACGAGATCGTCGAGGCCCGCGTCCAGCTCGCTGCCGCTTATCGGCTCGCCGTGCTGCACGAGCTCGAGGAAGGCATCGACAACCACTTCACGATGACGGTTCCGGGCCGACCCGACGAATACCTGATCCTGCCGTACGGCTGGCACTGGTCGGAAGCGAGCGCGAGCCGCCTGATCGTGTTCGACGAGCGCGGCAGCGTGCTCGAAGGCGCTGGCGCGCTCGAGCTCTCGGCGCAGTGCATCCACGCGCCCGTGCACCGGATCACCGGCGCCCGCGTGGTCCTGCACACGCACCAGACGTGGACCATGGCGCTCAACATGCTGAAGGACAACCGGCTGCTGCCGGCGAGCCAGACGGCGGCCTTCTTTCATGGCCAGATCGCCTACGACGACGACTACACCGGCCTCGCCGCCACGCTCGAAGAAGGCGAGCGCCTCGCCGCGGCAATGGGCACGAAGCCGATCGTGTTCATGAAGAACCACGGCGTGCTCGTCACCGGCGACACGGTGGCCCAGGCCTATCGGCGGCTGTACCGCCTCGAACGCGTGTGCCGCAACCAGGTCCTTGCCATGAGCACCGGCCAGCCACTGGAGGTGCTTTCGGACGAGATCGTCGGCCGGGTGCAGACGCCGAGCGCCGATGACCGGCACTCCCGCGCCGAGCGCGAGCGGCTGTTCCTCGACGCCATGATGCGGGTGCTCGATCGCGAGCTGCCGGGCTACCGCGACTAGCGTCGCACATCGCCAGCCGACGGAAACGATCCGTAACTGTCGATGTGCTGCGGCGCCGGCATCCCGCTCACTGCACCCGCTGCGGCTCGCCGGAGCGGCTGGCCGAAGCGACCACCGTCGGCGCCAGGCGCTTGCCGGTAACGACGATCGTGGGCAGCGTGATCACCGCCACGGCGACCGGTGCGGCCGTCTTGCCTTGCGACGTGAACAGCTCGCTGCCGATGGCGGCAGTGCCGCCGGCGAGCAGGGAGAACGTGAGGGCGATGGAGAGGATGTGGTCGGTCATGGTGGGCTCCTGAATCGATGCACCGGTGGGTGCGTTGAGACGGAATGTAGGGAGCCTGATGAGACACAGACAGCGACGTGCGACGAAGCGCCGGAATCGCGGGACGGAGCGCGGCGGCGGCCGACGGGCATCGCGCCGAGCGGCGGTGTCGATCGAGTACGAACGCCATCCGCGTGGGTCATGGCGGTGCTGTCCGGCCGACAAGTTCGCGTTGTCCGACCTGACGGCCGCCGGCCGCGCCGAAGAATGCGGGCTCATTCATTTTCGAGAGCCGCCATGACCGACCCACGCAATGTCGCCCACGACAAGAAGGTCCAGCAGGAGAAGAAGCACAACCACGAAGAGGTCGCGCCCGGCGCCGACAAGACGCCGCAGCCCGGCAAGAAGACGCACA
>JBDTCA010000094.1:0-4355 GCA_039923815.1 Caldimonas sp.
GTCGATTTCCTCGAGGCCGCGCGCGCTTGAAGCTGGCCATGCGCGCAGCTGCCGGCGTTCTCGTCGCCACCTCGATCCTCTGCACCGGCATCGGCGCTGCCGTCGCGCAGGAAACCGCGGTGCCCGCCATGCCGGCGTCGTCATCGGCCTCGTCGTCGGCGGCCTCGTCACCGATGCTTTCGCTCGTGCCGTCGCTTTCGGTGCCGGCGTCGCACGGCAGGCTGTCGTTCGAGCGTGTGCGCTTCGCGGGCAGTGCGCAGCGCGTCGGCCTGGTCGGCACCAGCTACCTCATCGACATCGCCGAGCTGCCCGGCCTGTCGGTCGGACCGGCCGTCTACGGCGCCATCAGCGGCGGTCACGGCGGCTTCTTCAGCCTCGGTGGCGAGGTGGCCTGGCGGCATCGCCTGATCGGCCCGGTCGGCACCGAGATCGGCGTCTACGCCGGCGGTGGCGGCGGTGGTGGCGCACCGGCCGGCAGCGGCCTGATGCTGCGCCCGCACGCCGACCTGATCTGGGACCTCGGCGCCGTCGCCGTCGGCGTCTCGGTGTCGCAGGTGCGCTTTTCCAGCGGCCACATCGACAGCACCCAGCTGGGCCTCGTCCTCAACGCCAGCAGCGACTTCCGTTTCGTGCCGGCCGAGCGGCTCGGCGAACGCTCGCTCGGCGGCGGCCGCAGCGGTCTCGGCTTCGATCGCATCCAGTTCGTCGGTGGCGTCTACCGCACGCCCGCGGGCAGAACGCTGAACGACGGCAGCGCCCTGCCGCGCAACATCAGCACGTTCGGCGTGCGCGCCGAGCAGGCCTGGGGCACGAACGCCTTCTGGGGCCTCGAGGCGGCGCGTGCCGGTCGCGGTGGCGTCGGCGGCTATGCCGAGTTCCTCGGCACCGCCGGCGTCGAGACCGAGGCGATTCGCGACGTGCTGACGCTCGGCGGCCGGGTGGCGGCCGGCATGGCCGGCGGCGGTGGTGTCTCGACCGGCGGCGGCCTGCTCGTCAAGGCCGGGCTCTACGGCATCGTCCGCCTCGGCAACGACCTCGGCCTCGCGCTCGAGGGCGACTACGCGCGTGCCCCGAATGGCAACTTCCGCGCCGTGCAGGCGACGGCGGCGCTGGTCTGGGCGCTCGATGGGCCGGGCCGCAGCAGCACCGCGACCAAGCCGGCGCGCACCGACTTCAGCGCCGGCGTCGAGCGCTTCGATGCGCCGCGCAGCAGTGGCATTCACGCCGGTCGATCGCATGCGCTTGCCGCCGTCGTCCTCAAGGTCGATCGCTATCTGTCGCCGAACCTGTATGTCACCGGCCGGGCTTCCAGCGCCGCCGCGGGCGAGGCCAGCGGCTATGCCGGCGCGCTCGTCGGGGCCGGCTGGATGCAGCCGCTCGGGTCGCGCTTTCACGTCGGCGCCGAGATGCTCGCCGGGGCCGCCGGCGGTGGCGGCGTCGACGGCCGCGGCGTACTCGTGCAGCCGCGCGCCTACGCCGGCGTGCAGCTGACGCCGACGATCGCGCTGCGCGTCGGTGCTTCGCGTGTGAAGGCGCTCGACGGGCGCCTGAACAGCAACGTGGTCGACCTGGGTCTGAATTTCACCTACGGCGTCGCGTCGGGGAGCTGACCGGTGGCGCGCCCCGTCGCGCCTTTGGCACCGCTCGCGGAAAAGGCTGCGCCGCGGCCGGAAACGCCTTGACGAATGTCAAGTCCGCGCCCTGTCCCGGCGCGTAAGCTGCGCCTCATCAGGGCGTGCAGTGCATCTCGTGAAGACGCTCTCGCCGAGGCCCTGCCCACCAAGGATCCGGCATGAAACTCACCGAACGACGCATCTTCCTGTTGCAGGCCGCCGCCTGCGCCACCACTCTGGCCACCACTGCCACCGGCGCCAGCGCGCAGGGCCTGCCGAAGCTCGCCGAGACCGACCCGCAGGCGATCGCGCTCGGCTACAAGCACGACACGACGAAGGTCGACGCGAAGAAGTACCCGAAGCACGCGGTGACGCAGAAATGCAGCAACTGCCAGCTGTTCCAGGGCAAGGCGGCCGACGCCTGGGGCCCCTGCCCGTTGTTCGCGGGCAAGCAGGTGGCAGCCACCGGCTGGTGCAGCGCCTGGGCCGCCAAGGCAGCGTGACGCCCCTGCGGGTTGCCTGCGTCGCGGCGGCCGGCAGCGTCCCCGTCTCGGCTGAACCTGCAGCACTGTCGTTCGCGCCCGCGCAGACGGTGACTCGCGAAGCCGCGTCGTGAAGAGCGCACCGCTCTGGGCACTCGGCTTCCGCCCGTTCTATCTGCTGGCAAGCGCTTTCGCGGCACTCTCGATCCCGCTCTGGGCACTGCAGTACTCGGGCGCGCTCGGCCGGTCGGTTCTCGCCGGTCCCGTCTGGCATGCGCACGAGATGCTGTTCGGCTTCGCGCTCGCCGTCGTCGTCGGCTTCCTGCTCACGGCCGGCCGTGCCTGGTCGATGCAGCCGACGCCGACCGGCCCGGCGCTGGCGGCGCTGGCGCTGCTGTGGGTCGTGGCGCGCGTGCTCGTGCTGACGCCGTTCGGCTACGCCTCGGCGATCGCGAACACCGCCTTTCCGCTCGCCGCCGCGGTGGCCCTGGCGATTCCGTTCGCATCGGCGCCCAATCGCCGCAACCACTTCTTCGTGGTCGTGCTGGTGCTGATGGCAGCGGCGTCGCTGACCGTGCACCTGACCCAACTGCAGGTGATCACCTTGCCCGGCGGGCTCGGCATCCAGGTCGGCCTCGACCTGCTGCTCTTCGTCATGGCGGTGATGGCTGGCCGCGTCGTCCCCATGTTCACGAACAACGGCGTGCCCGGCGCCGGCGCCACCTCGCGGCCCGGCCTCGACAGGCTCGCGCTCGGCTCGGTGCTCGCCCTGCTGGTGGCCGACACGCTGCAGATCGACGGCCCCGCCATGGCTGCGTTCCTGGCACTCGCCGCCGCCGTGCATCTCGGCAGGTGGCTGCTCTGGCGACCGTGGAAGACGCTCGGCACGCCGATCGTCTGGGTGCTGCACATCGCCTACCTGTGGATCCCCGTTCACCTGGCCCTGCGTGCGGGCGCGGCGATGGGCTGGGTCGCGCCGTCGATCGCCGTCCACGCGCTCACCGTGGGCGCCGCCGGCGTCCTCATCATCGGCATGATGACGCGCACGGCCAAGGGCCACACCGGTCGCCGCCTCGTTGCCGACGGGGTCGACGTCGCCTGCTACGGCCTCGTTCTCGGCGCCGCGCTGGTCCGCGTCGGCGTGCCGCTCGTCGCGCCCGGTGCGACCCTGACCGCGGTGCTCGCGTCGGCGGCACTCTGGTCGGCCGGCTTCGCGCTGTATGCCGTTCGCTACTGGCCGGCGCTCACCCGGCCCCGCCTCGACGGCAAGCCGGGCTGACGTTCAGGCGCGCCTGAGCGGCGCGCGGTAGAGCCACACGCTGCGACCACCGGCGCCTTCGAGGACGTGGTCGTGCAGCAGCGTCGTGGCCGGGAATTCGAGGCTGGCGAGCCAGGCACCGGCACCGAGCTCGGCGGCCGCCTTGTCGGCGGCGCGGGCCATGCTCTCGGGCCGCTGGAAGAGGTAGACCATGGCGTACGGCGACCAGTCGGCGCGCCAGATGTCGCCGCGGCGCACACGCGCGAAACGGCAGCGCCAGGCGCAGGCAATGCGCAGCGGCCAGCTCCACTCGATGCCTTCGAGGCTGGCCTGCGGATAGTGCCGGCGCAGCTCGACGAGGCCGGCGCCGAGGCCGCAGCCGGCGTCGAGCACGCGGGCTTCGGCGGCGAGCGGCACGTGTGCGGCGAGGCCGTCGAGCGCGCCGTCGGGCGTCGGGAACAGCGGTGCGTCGCGCCAGGCACGAACGGGGTAGACCCAGGCGAGCAGCACCAGCGGCAGCAGCCAGGCCCACGCCGGCAGCGCACCGGCCGTGCCCGATGCAGCGAGCGACAGCGGAAAGCCGCAGCCGATGAAGATGCGACGCCATGGCGTCGAGCCGGTGCAGGCCAGGGTGGCGCCGATGGCACCGGCGACGACGAAGGCCGCCGCTTCAGGTGCACCGAGACCGCCGAGGCCGACGAAGACGGCCCAGCAGATCGACCAGGCGGCCAGCGCCGGCAGCGGCCACGGCACGGCGGTCAAGGGCGCCTTCCGCTCAGTGCTCGCGCAGCTTGACGCGCAGGCGCGCGATCGACTGGCTGTGCAGCTGGCAGACGCGCGACTCGGTCACCTTCAGCACCGCCGCGATCTCCTTCAGGTTCATGTCGTGCTCGTAGTACATGCTCATCACGTACTGCTCGCGTTCGGGCAGCACCTTGATCGCCTCGATCAGCGCCGAGCGCATGCGGTGGTCCTGCAGCTGCGCCAGCGGGTTGGTGCCCT
>JBDTCA010000095.1:0-3410 GCA_039923815.1 Caldimonas sp.
CGACACCTGAATATTGCCGGGGTGCATGTCGGCGTGGAAGAAGCCGTCGCGAAAGACCTGCGTGAAGAAGATCGTGACGCCGTCGCGGGCCAGCTTGGCAATGTCGACTCCGGCATCGCGCAGGCGCTGGACGTGGCTGATCGGCACGCCGTTCATGCGCTCCATCACGATCACGCTCTGGGTGCAATATTCCCAGACCATCTCGGGCACCATGACCAGGCCGAGGCCCTGCATGTTGCGGCGCAGTTGCGCCGCGTTGGCCGCCTCGCGCACGAGATCGAGCTCGTCGTGCAGGTAGTTGTCGAACTCGGCCACGACTTGGCGCGGCTTCAGGCGCTTGCCGTCGGCCGACCATCGCTCGACCCAGCGGGCCAGGGTGCGCATCAGCGCCACGTCGTCGTCGATGGCCTCGAGCATGCCGGGCCGAAGCACCTTGACCGCGACCTCGCGGCCGCTCTTCAGGACCGCGAAGTGGACCTGCGCGATCGAGGCGCTCGCCACGGCAGTGGCATCGAAGCTGGTGAAGATGGCCTCGAGCGGCTGGCCGAAGGCGCGCTCGACGATGGCGCGGGCGACCTCGGCCGGAAACGGCGGCACCCGGTCCTGCAGCTTCGCCAGCTCCTCGGCGATGTCGGCCGGGATCATGTCGCGCCGTGTCGACATCACCTGGCCGAACTTGACGAAGATGGGGCCGAGGCGCTCCAGGCCCATGCGCAGCCGTTCGCCGCGCGGCCGGTCGAGCCGGCGACCGAGGGTGATGACGCGAACGAGCAGGCGAACCCAGGGCTGGCGGAAGCTCGAAAGCGCCAGCTCGTCGAGCCCGTAGCGAAGAACCGTGACGCAGATGACGACGAGCCGGGCGAGATGCCTCATCGGCGAGGCGGCTCCGTGCCGGGTCCGGCGCCGCTCGTGCCGCTGCCGCCTCCTCCGCCGTTGCCGCCGCGCGAGGCGAGGTCGCGCAGGCTCCTGGCGGCGTCGCGGAAGGCACCGGCCACGAAGCCGCCGAGCTTGGAGATCTCGCGCGCGGGGCCGTCGCCGACGAAGCGGGCGAGATCGTCCTGGGCGTCCCAGCGCAGGTTGTCGATGAGCCAGTCGATATCGCCGGCGAAGGCAGCGTCGCCCGAGACCGTGATCGAAGGACGCTCGCCGGTGATCAGCCGGCCGAGCAAGGCGGCCGGATTTCCGGCGGCGATGGCGACTCGCAGATCGGTGGCCGGTGCAGGGCCGGGGTCGACACCGGTGCCGACGGGCGCGTCGAGCCACTCGACGAGGCCGGCCGGCGTGACGCGAAAGGCGAACGGCCCGATCGCTGGCAGCATGGCCGGCCAATCGGTGAGCTCGATGGTCATCGTGCGGCCGGAATGCGGTCGCAATTTCTCGAGCGCCACCGGCTCGGAAGACAAGACATGGTTGACGAACAGCACGAGCCGCTCCATCACCGAACGCTGGGCCATCGACTTCATCGCTTCGAGCATGCGTGATTGTAGGCAGCGAGCCGAGATCGGGGCGCCGCGCGCGGCCCGGCGGGGGGCGAGAATCGAGCCATGATCCTGCTCACTGGCGCCACCGGTTACATCGCCTCTCATACCTGGCTGGCGCTTCACGCCGCCGGTTACGCGGTCGCCGGTCTCGACGATTTCTCGAACAGCTCGGCGATCGTCCTGCAGCGCCTGGCCGCGCTCGGCGCCGACGTGTCGCGATTCGTTCGTGCGGACGTCCGCGACCGTGCCGCGCTCGACGCCGCCTTCGCGCGCTGGCCGATCGAGGCCGTGGTGCATTTCGCCGCCTTCAAGGCCGTCGGTGACAGCGTTGCCCAGCCGCTGGCGTACTACGGCAACAACGTCGGCGGCCTGGTCACGCTGGCCGAGGCGATGCAGGCGCGCGGTTGCAAGAAGATCGTGTTCAGCTCGAGCGCCACCGTCTACGGCAAGCCGGAGCGGCTGCCGATCCGCGAGGATTCGCCGCTCTCGGCGACCAGCCCGTACGGCGCCACGAAACTCATAGGCGAAGGCGTGCTGGCTGACCTGCAACGCGCCGACGCCGACTGGCGCCTCGCCCTGCTGCGCTACTTCAACCCGGTCGGCGCCCACGAGAGCGGCACGATCGGCGAGGACCCGCGCGGCACGCCGAACAATCTCATGCCCTACGTGACCCAGGTCGCTGTCGGCAAGCGGCCGACGCTGCAGATCTTCGGCAACGACTACGACACGCCCGACGGCACTGGCGTGCGCGACTACCTGCATGTGGTCGACCTCGCCGAGGGCCACGTCGCGGCACTGCGCCATTTGCTGGCCGGCGGCGACTCGCTCACCGTCAACCTCGGCACCGGCCGCGGCAGCAGCGTGCTCGAACTCGTCAACGCGTTCGAGCGGGCCAGCGGTCGATCGATCTCCTATGAGATTGCGCCGCGCCGCGCTGGCGACGTCGCCTCCTGCTATGCCGATCCTGCAGCGGCCGAAGCGCTGCTCGGCTGGCGCGCAACGCGCGACCTCGATGCCATGTGCGCCGACAGCTGGCGCTGGCAGACAATGAACCCGAACGGTTACGGCGCCTGAGCGGGGCCTTCAGGACCTAGCGCCTGACGAGCCTTCAGGCCGACTCGGCTAGTACAGCGTGTGCTGGCGAGCGAGACGCCAGG
The DNA here is from genome assembly GCA_039923815.1 of Caldimonas sp. Classification (GTDB taxonomy): domain Bacteria; phylum Pseudomonadota; class Gammaproteobacteria; order Burkholderiales; family Burkholderiaceae_C; genus Schlegelella_A. Next base: position 2,639 of record JBDTCA010000095.1, read on the forward strand.
ACGGCGCGCCTTCCCTGGCGCCGGCAAGCATCCAGAGCTCGCGGAACGGCTCGGCGCCCTGCCCGGCCGACTCGCGGATGAGGCCGGAGAACTCGACGCTGGCGAGGTAGCCGGCGCCGACTTCCTCGACACCCAGCAACTCGGCGTGCAGGTCAATGACTTCGGTGTGGTTCGGGCCCTCGCCGCGAACTTCAAGGACAGGCAGGATCTGCGCGAGCATGTCTGGCGTGGTGAGCGTGCCGAGGGCCGGCACGTCGGCGTCGTCCCAGGCGGCCTGCAAGTGGATGAAGCGTGAGCGCGCAGCCTCGAGCACCTGCTTCGCGTCGAGCCCCGCTGGCCACGGCATCGTCGCCAGCGGCGCTGCCGGCAGATGCGGCGCGGCGCCCCCGATCGGCGGCACCGCACCGGACTTGCGCAAGGCCGTCCCGACCCGACCGCGCTGATGCTTCCAGCCCCAGTAGCCGGTGACGAGCACGGCGGTAGCCGCGCCCGCCAACCAGGCCGAGCCCGCCGCGCCGGTGCCCTGGCGCGGCGCCAGAAGAGCCCAGAGCGCCGCGAGCACGCCGATCCAGGTCGTGAGCCCGCCGAATGCGACGATCGACCCCGCCGCAGCGGCGGGTGCGCTGCCGAACAGCAACGGCAGTCCGAGCGCCACAGAAAGCGACACGCGCGGCGACGGGCGACGACCGTGGCGCAAGCCGGGCCGGGCCAGCCCGATCAGCACCGGATCCCCACGTGCAGCGCGACGACGCCAGCGCTCAGGTTGTGGACG
>JBDTCA010000096.1:0-3945 GCA_039923815.1 Caldimonas sp.
ATTGAAGGAGGAGTGGGCGGGCGTTTTCTCGCCACCGGCTTGGCGTCTGTCGAGGTGTCGGAAGGACGCGAGGCCATGCCCGAATTTTACGGCGATCGGTTCCGCCGAACACTGCGGGGAAGAGGCCCCGCAGGCAATGCGAAGGGCCTAGACCGGCACCTTGCGGAGCATCTCGATGCCGACTTCGCCGGCCGCGATCTCGCGAAGCGCCGTCACGCCGGGCTTGTTCTTGGTCTCGACCTTGGGTGCGTGACCCTGGCTGAGCATGCGGGCGCGGTAAGTCGCCGCGAGCACGAGCTGGAAGCGATTCGGGATCTTGACGAGACAGTCTTCGACGGTGATGCGGGCCATGGTGTTCCAGTGAACGGGTAGATCGGCGCGCCAAGTAAGCGGCGCAGGCCTCAGGCGAGGTCGAGGGCTGAGAAAATCGCGGGCTTGGCCCGCTGCAGCGACGAGTACTTGAGCCGCTGCGAATGGACGATCGCTTTCAGGTCGAAAAGCGCCGTCTCGAACAGGGCGTTGATTATAACGAAGTCGAAGTGCCGGGCCTGTGAAACCTCGTGGCGTGCATCGACCATCCGCCGCGAAATCACGGCCGGATCGTCTTCGCCGCGCCGCTCCAGGCGGAGCAACAGTTCGTCGAAGCTCGGCGGCAGGATGAAGATCAGCACCGCATTCGGAAACAGGCGCTTGATCTGCAGCGCCCCCTGCCAGTCGATCTCGAGCAGCACGTCCTGACCCTGCGTGATGCGCTCCTCGATGGCGCTGCGCGAGGTGACGTAGAGATTGCCGTGCACTTCGGCCCACTCGACGAACTGGCCCTCGTTCACCATCGCGCGAAACGCGGGCTCGTCGACGAAGTGGTATTCGCGGCCGTCCTGGTCCTGGCCACGTGGCTTGCGGGTGGTGTGCGACACCGAGACGACGAGGTGCGAGTCGAGCTCGAGCAGCGCCTTCACGAGGCTCGACTTGCCGGTGCCGCTGGGTGCGGCGACGGCGAAAAGGTTGCCGGGATAGTCCATGTTGCAGCCAAGTTTAAGTGCCCGCCTGCGGCCGCTTCGGTACGCGCTGCCGGCGCGACCCGGCGCCGTCAAGCAGGAATACGCGCTTTGCGTTGCGACAGCGCTGCACGATCATGGTCAGCTCGGCGCGGGCCGAACGGGAAGGCATGCACGAGGATGGCGAAATCCCTCAAGGTGAGGATCTGGCGCGGCACCGACGAAGGTGCTTTCAGTCACTACGAAGTGCCGCGACAGGCCGCGCAGACGGTGCTCGACGTGGTCACCCACGTGCAACGCTTCCTCGAGCCGTCGCTCAGTTATCGCTTCGCCTGCCGGGTCGGCATGTGCGGTTCGTGCGCGATGACGGTCAACGGCAAGGCGCGCTGGGCCTGCCGCACGCACGTGGCAAAGGTGGCGGCCGAAGGCGAGGTGCTCGAGATCGCGCCGCTCTCGAACCTGCCGGTCATCAAGGACCTGGCCACCGACATGACGGAGTTCTTCGACAAGTGGGCGCGCGCCCGCGGCAGCTTTCAGGGCACCGTGACCCGCCACGACGACTTCGCCCGTGTCGCACCGGCGTCGCCCGAGCGCGCCGCCGCCAATGCCGGCATCGAGTGCATCGGCTGCGCGGTCTGCTACGCGTCGTGCGATGTGGTGGCCTGGCGGCCGGAGTTCCTCGGCCCGGCCGCGCTCAACCGTGCCTGGACGCTGGTCAACGACGTCCGCGACGTCGGGCAGACGGAGCGGCTGCGCGCCGTGGCCGGCGACGCCGGCTGCCACGCCTGCCACACGCAGGGCTCGTGCACGGAGCGCTGCCCGAAACAGATCGCGCCGACGCTGGCCATCGCCGGCCTGAAGCGCAAGGTCGGCCGCGCTGCGGTGCGCGGCGAGCTGTGAGTCGCGGAGGATGAAGCCGTCGCAAACGCCCGCCGTGGCACTGGGCATTGCCCAGGCGAAGCGCTGGTACTGGCAGCGCATCAGCGCCATGGTGCTGGCGCTCTGCGTCGTCGTTCACCTCGCGGTGCTGATCTATGCCACGCGCGGCGGCCTGAGCGCCGCCGAGATCCTCGGCCGCACGCAGGGCAACTGGGCTTTCGCGGCGTTCTACGCGGTGTTCGTCGTCGCTTGCGCGGTGCATGTGCCGCTCGGCCTCGCCAACGTCGGTCGCGAATGGCTCGGCCTTTCGGAACCGACGGCGCTGTGGCTGGCGCGCGCATTCGCGCTGCTGCTGCTCGTCATGGGCCTGCGGGCGGTCTGGGCGGTGGTCTCGTGAAGCGCCGCAACGACATCCGGGCGCGATCGCATCCCTCGTACTGGGCCTTCCTGGTGCATCGCCTGTCGGGCCTCGGCCTGGCCGCCTTCCTGCCACTGCACTTCTGGGCCCTGTCGAAAGCACTCGACGGTGCCAATGCGCTCGAGGGCTTCCTGCGCGTCACCGACCAAGGCATCTTCAAGGTTGCGGAATGGGGCCTCGTTGTCCTGCTCGCGCTGCACCTGATGGGCGGCGTTCGCCTGCTGCTGATCGAGTTCGGCACGGCCTCGGGCCTCCGCAAGAACTGGATCGCGGTGGCGGCCGGCTTCGCCGCAGCCACGGGCATGGCTTACGCCCTGGCCCTTTTCGCGTGAAACTCAAACCCGACCTCGGAGCTTTCCCCATGACGACCCGACGCACTTCGACCTTCCTTGGCCTGCTCGCCCTCGGCGCTTTTCTCATGGCGCCCTTGACGGCCGTGCAGGCGCAGGACGCCTGGCCGACCAAGCCGGTGCGCATCGTCGTGCCGTTCTCGCCCGGTGGCTCGACCGACGTCATCGCCCGCATGCTGGGACAAAAGCTGAGCGAGCTCTGGGGTCAGCCGGTGACCATCGACAACCGTGTCGGCGCCGGCGGCAACGTCGGTGCCGATCTCGTCGCCAAGTCGCCGGGCGATGGCTACACGCTGCTGTTGGCCTCCGGCAGCATCACCATCAATCCGCAGATCTACAAGAAGATGCCGTTCGACACCCGCAAAGACCTGGTGCCGATCACCAACGTCGCCAGCGGTCCGATGCTCGTGGTGGTGCCGGAGAGCTCGCCGGCGCATTCGATCAAGGACCTGATCGCAATGGCCAAGGCGAAGCCGGGCTCGATCAACTTCGGCTCGGCCGGCGTCGGCAGCCAGGTTCATCTGGCGGGCGAGAACTTCGCCAATGCCGCAGGCATCGATATCGTCCACGTGCCCTACAAGGGCGAAGCGCCGGCCTATACCGACCTGATCGGCAAGCAGACGCAGATGATGGTCGGCAACTTCGCGGCGGCATCGGCCCTGCTCGGCAATGGCCGCTTGCGGGCGCTGGCGGTCACTGGCAAGCAGCGCTCGCCGCTGATGCCCGACGTACCCACCGTCGCCGAAAGCGGCCTGCCGGGGTTCGAGAACACCGGCTGGTTCGGCCTCTTCGCGCCGGCCGGCCTGCCGCCGGCCGTGCTCGCGAAGATCCAGCGCGACACGGTCAAGGTCATCAACACCACCGACACCAAGGCCCGTCTCTACGTGCAGGGCATGACTCCGGTGGGCAACACGCCGGCCGAGTTCGCGAAGGCGATGGACGAGGAAGGCGAGCACTGGGCGCAGGTGGTGAAGAACCGCAAGCTCAGCGCCAACTGACCGCGGCCGGCACGCGACGCCATGGACATCGACCTGCAAGCTGTGGAAGAGGCGGCCAAGGAGCTCTACATCCGCGCCCTCAAGGTGCTGCCTCCCGACATCAAGAGCGGCTTCTCGACGCTTCAGGGCAGCGAGACCGGCGACACGGCGAAACGTGTGCTGGCAACGATGGTCACCAACATCGAGGTCGCCGAGCGAACCGACAACCTGCTCTGCCAGGACACCGGCGTGCCGATCTACAACGTCTTCATCGGTGCCGGCGTGCGCGTCGACGGTCATGCCCTGAAGCAGGCGCTGCGCCG
>JBDTCA010000097.1:0-2952 GCA_039923815.1 Caldimonas sp.
GTCACCTTCGAGGCCAGCCTGGCCATCGCGGTCGTGCTGTTGACGCTGGTGATCCCGTTCGCGCTCGACGAGCGCAGCACGGCGGGCGCATGGACACTGGAAGCCGCCGGCCTGGTCTGGGTCGGCCTGCGCCAGCGCCGACTGCTGCCGCGCCTGTTCGGGTACCTGCTGCTCATCGGCGCCGGCCTCTCGATGCTGGCCGGCCACGATCGCTACGGCGCTCCGGCCGTGCTCTTCAACGCCTACCTGTTCAACGGCCTGATGGCGGCGGCGGCATCGCTCGCGGCGGCTTTCTTCGTGCAGCGCCAGCGCGGCACGGGTGCGCTGCGCCAAGGCGAAGACGCGGTGCAGCCGCTGCTCATCGTCCTCGCCACGCTGTGGCTGGTGTCGACGGCGGCACTCGAAATCATCACCTTCGTTCCGGGCGACTTCATGCTTGCCGCCACGGTCGTTGCCGCGAGCACGGTGGCGGCGCTCTACGCGCTGCTGTCGGCGCGACTGCAGTGGCCGCAGGTCGCCTGGCCGGCGCTGGCCCATGCGCCGATCCTGTTCCTGGCCGCAGCGGTCGACGCCGCCTTCGTCGACAACCCGGCGCTGGCCGGCGGCTGGTGGGCGTGGCCGCTGGCCTTCGCAGCGCACGGACTGGTGCTCCGCTTCGCGTCGCCGCGCTGGTGGCCGGCGCTGGCGCACGCCGTCCATGCGCTCGGCGTCATCACGCTGGCCTTGCTCGGCGCCTTGCTCGGCCGGGCCCTGACGGCGCACCTCGGCGACTCGGCCAGCGCCTGGCCGTGGCTCGGCTGGCTGATCGTGCCGGCGCTGTTGTTGCTGCTGCTGCCGCGGCCGGCCACGGCGCGGGTCTGGCCCGTGCGCGCCTTGCCGGCGGCCTATCGCGTCAGCGCGGCCGCCGTGCTTGCCGTCGGCCTGGGCGTGTGGACGCTGGTCGCCAACCTCGCCTCCGACGGCTCGGCGTCGCCGCTGCCGCACCTGCCGTTCCTGAACCCGCTCGACATCGGCATCGGCATCGCCCTGGCCGCGATTTTTCTCTGGCTGCGCAGCGCCGGTCCGGGTCGGGCAGATTCACCGTGGGCCATCGGCCTCGCCGTGGCGGCCGGCTTCGTCTGGCTCAACGCCATCCTCGTGCGCGGCTTCCACCACTACGGCGGCGTGCCCTACGAGTTCGACACCTGGCTCGCCTCGCTGGCAGTGCAGACCGGCATCACGCTGCTCTGGACGGCGATGGCGCTGGTGGCGATGTGGGTCGGCGCCAAGCGCGCCTGGCGGACGCCGTGGATGGCAGGTGCCGGCCTGCTCGCCGTCGTCGTCCTCAAGCTGCTCGTCGTCGACCTCTCCGGAAGCGGTAGCGTCACGCGGATCGTCTCCTTCATCGGCGTTGGCGTGCTCATGCTCGTGATCGGCTACGTGGCACCGCTGCCGGCCAGGGAGGTTCGTCATGCAGCGGTCTGATCGAGGCGCAAGGCCGGGCGGCCACCACGGGTTCGTGGCGTGCGTGCTGGCGTGCGCGTCGGCCTCTTCGCCCGCGCTTGCCGCCGATGCCGCGCCGCTGCGCTTCAGCGCCCCGATCGTCATCGTGACTGCAGCGCCTTTCGTGCAGCTGGACCTGAGCCCGGACGTCTATGGCCACGTCGACCGGCCCGACCTCGGCGACCTGCGCGTCATCGATGCCCGTGGCGAGCGGGCACCGTTCGCGCTCCTGGAGCCACGCTCGACGCTGCGCCCCAGCGAGCCGCTGCGCGAGGCCACGCTCTACCCGTTGCCGGCGCGACCGAGCGCGGCCGGTGTCTGGCCGTCGCCGGTCGATGTGGTCGTCGAGGGCGACCGCATCAGCGTCAGCCGACGCGGTGGCGCGCCGGCCACGAACATCGCCGGCACACCGCGTGAATCGGGCGGCTGGCTGATCGACCTCGGCGCAGCCCGCCGCGGCGACGCCGCACCGACCAGCCTGCGCCTGCGCTGGTCGGGGCCGGCCGAGTTCTCCACCACCTACCAGCTCGAGGCCAGCGACGACCTGCGTCAGTGGCGCGGCGCCGGCACCGGCCAGCTGATGGCGCTGCAGTCTGGCAGCGGCACGCTGACGCAACCCGTCGTCAGCCTGCCCGAGCCGCCGGCGCGCTTCCTGCGCCTGGTCTGGGACCGCGCCGGCAGCGCGCCGATCGTCACCGGCGCCAGCGTCCTCGCGCCCGAGCGCCACCTCGTTGCGCTCGACTCCGTCCGCGAAATCTCGGTCGCGGCCAGCGCCGAGCCGGCCGGCAGCAGCACCGACGCGGCCGCCGCCGCCGACCGCCGCCGCGCCGTCCACTTCGATCTCGGCGCCGTGCTGCCGATCGTCGACGTCGACCTGCGCTTTGCCGCCGGCAACCACGTCGCGCCGGTGCGGCTGCAGGGCCGCGCCCGCCTCGACGAGCCGTGGCGCGAGCTCGGTGCCGGAGTCTTCTACCGACTCGAGCGCGGCGCCAGCGTCGGCGAGGCGCCCGCCATCGCCGTGCAGTCGACGCTGCGCTACGTGCGCGCGATCGCCGACGAGCGCGCCGCCGCCGTCGTGCCGGCGCAGGTCCGGCTCGTCGTCCATGCGCGGCTGGCGTCGCTGGTCTTCGCAGCGCAGGGTGAGCCACCGTTTCGCCTGCTCGCCGGCTCGCGCGACGCCAGCGCCGGCGCCTTGCCCGCGGCGACGCTGGTGCCCGGGCTCGACGACGAACGGCAGCGCTTCGGCCGGGCCGAGATCGGCGCCTTCGCGGTCGACGAGGCGGCAGCGCACGAGCTGGAGCGCGCTGATCGCGGCGCCAGGCTGCGACCGTGGCTGCTCTGGGGCGTGCTTCTGGTTGGCGTGCTGGGCCTTGGCGCCCTCGTCTTCAGGCTGGCGAAGACGGGCGCCGCGAAAAGCTGATCGGCCGCTCGCGCCGGTGCGGTGCCCGTCTCGACGCGTTCAGGCGTTCA
>JBDTCA010000098.1:0-7154 GCA_039923815.1 Caldimonas sp.
AGAACATGACCTTCGTTCGCCTGCACGTTGCCCGCGAGAAGCGTTGCATAGGTGCCGGCGACGGCATCGCGACCGCGGCTCGACACGACGTGCAACCACGGCGCTTTCGGCGCGGCGACGGTATCGATGAACGCGTGCCAAGCCGTGGCCAAGCGTTGTTGCAATACTGCAGCTCCCCACTCTGTGACACGCTTCTTGGCTTGCGCCGGTGCGAAAAACAGCGTGGGCCGAGGACCCTGGAGGCCCTTGGCGCTGCCCAGATCCTGCCAATGCGTGCCTCCGACCGAACAGCTGTAGACGAGCCGGTCACCCCAGTGGTCGTGGACAAGAGATCGCAGCGAAGCGCTGCCACTCATGTCGACGTATATCGCTGGAGAGTCGCTCGACATGGCTGCGACATCGTCGTAAGCCACCACCTCGTCGAAGCACCCGAGCGCGCGGACGAAACTCACATTGCCGTTCGAGGTGAGACCCATGGTTTTCAAGAGGTTGCCGTCGGTCTTGCGCATTTCGAGACAAAAGCCGAGACCGTACGATGTCTTGCTCGACGCGCTCGACACGATCACGTTGGTCGCCCCGAAAAACCCGTTGTCCGCAAGAAAGTCGTCGATCAGGAAAGAGGTCATGAACAGCGGCCGCAGCAAGGCCATCAGGTCTTCCTGCCCAGGCGCGTGAAGCGGATCGGTGGTGGTGCGAACGTACTGGTTATAGATGCCGTGCAACTCTCGACGGTGCGCTGCGCCGTCGACAAAGCCCTGTGCATTGACGCGAACCGGGCCGAGCACGGCCTCATCGGCCATGGGCCAATAACCATAGAACCGGCTGCCCGGCTCGATCCCTTCGGCCCGTGACTCGACGACGTCGGCGAAACCCCACACGGGAATGCAACCCGTGGCAGCGTCGCCTGTGGGAAAGAACTTCCAGTAGCCCATCGTCTCGCCGAAAGCGCCGTAGGTGATGTTGTTCGACGTCAGCGCAAAACGATCGATTCGTAGGCGCACCTGACCCGCATCGAGCGCAGCGGCGGGCGCGTCGAGCCAGTGACTGCGACGGAGATCGCGTTTCTCGACCACAAAAGTCCGGGTCATATGATGTTTCCTCTCAGGCAAAGACTGCAACGATGACCGACCTGGCCACTCCCCTCATGGTGACACTTCCCGGTGGCGAGTTGCTGCCTTCGATGGGCCTCGGCACGTGGCGAATGGGCGAATCCGCAGATCGTCGCGCGATCGAGGTTGCCGCGGTGCGCACGGCGCTGGAGCTCGGCTACCGCGTCATCGATACCGCCGAGATGTACGGCGACGGCGGCGCCGAGGAAATCGTCGGCACTGCTGTCGCAGAGTCGGTCCGCAGCGCATCGATCGGCCGCGAGCAGTTGTTCATCGTCAGCAAGGCCTATCCGCAGAATGCCACGGCGGCTGGGCTTGCGACGGCTTGCGAGCGCAGCTTGAAGCGGCTGGGAATCGACCAACTCGATCTCTATCTGCTGCATTGGCGCGGTGCCGTCTCGTTGGCTGACACCATTGCCGGGTTCGAACGCCTGCAGACGCGTGGTTTGATCCGCCACTGGGGCGTCAGCAACTTCGACATCGACGACATGCGCGAACTCGTGGGCATCGCGGGTGGCGAGCTCTGCGCAGCCAACCAGATCTACTACTCTCTGACGCAACGTGGTCCGGCCTTCGAACTGCTCCCCTGGCAGGCCAGCCACGGGATCGCGACGATGGCTTACTCGCCGATCGACCAGGGCGCGCTTTCCCGCAGCGCGCCGCTCCGCTCGATCGCCCAACGTCGAGGCTTCACGCCCGCGCAGCTTGCGCTGGCGTGGCTGGTGGGCCAGCGGGGCGTGATGGCGATCCCCAAGGCCGTCGATGAACTCCACCTGCGTGAGAACATCGAAGCGTTGGCGCTGATCCTGAGTGCCGACGATCACCGCGCGCTCGACGCCGCGTTTTTGCCCCCTCGCATGAAGTCGCCGCTCGCGATGCTCTGACCGCGCTTACAAGGATGGACATGGACTGGATCGCACAGGTTTCCGCGCCCGGCTTTTTCGCCGCACTGGCGACCATTGTTCTCCTCGATCTCGTCCTCGCCGGCGACAACGCGCTGGTGATCGGCTTGGCCGCGCGCAACGTGCCGAAAGAGATGCAGCGGCGCGTCATCTTCTGGGGAATGGCCGGTGCGATCGTGACGCGGGCGTTGCTCACGCTCGTCGTCGTCTGGTTGCTGAAGATCCCGGGGTTCCTGCTGGTTGGCGGTATCGCCCTGGTCTGGATCGCGTGGACCCTGGCCCGCGACGACAGCGGCGGCGATGGCGGGCACAAGATCGAGGCGAAGACGAGCGTGCGCGCCGCGATCGGCACCATCGTCGTCGCCGACGCGGTCATGGGCGTCGACAACGTCCTCGCGGTCGGCGGTGCTGCGCAGGGCAGCTCGCTGCTCGTCGTGCTCGGACTCGTCATCAGCATTCCCGTCGTCGTCTGGGGCAGCAAGCTCGTCGTCGTCGTCGTCGACCGCTTTCCTTCGGTGATCGTGATCGGAGCCGCCGTGCTTGCATGGACGGCGGCCAAGATGATCGTCGGCGAGCCCCTGCTCGCCTGGGTCTTCCTCGGCGAACCGACGCTGAGACTGGCGCTCTACGGCGTTCTCATCGGAGCCATCGTGCTGCCGGCGCTCTGGCGCCGCGCCCAGGCCAGCCAGCGGCGCGCGGGCGCAGCCGTCGTGCTGCTGCTGGTCTGGCTGACGGTCTTCGGCCTGATCGAAAACTCGCTCGGCTGGGACGATCTGTCCGCGATCGAGTGGCGCTGGTGGCACGAGGGCATCGACCTCGTGATGTGGGTTGGTTGGGTCCCGTTCGCCGTTGTTCTGCTGAGCAGGCTCGAACGACGAACGGATCACAGCCGCGTCACACCCGGCAGCCAGCCGACGAATCGGCCGTCGACATAGAGGGCACCTTCGGGCGCGCCGGCTTCGGCGTGAAACTCGAAACGTGGGTCGTGTTCGCGTGGCGCCCGCGGTGCCACCATCCTCGCTGACAGGCGCGCAAGCACGCCACTGGCGCTTGCCAGCAGCGCTGCAGCGAGCAAGCGCGCCGCTTCCCTAGCGGGGTGAGGCGCATCCTCGCGCCACCACGGGACTTCCTTCAGGCTGGTCATGATGGTTCTTTCTTGATCGACAGGCGTTGCGTGAAGCGAAAAGCAAACGGCCCGGGGCAGTGATGCAACCCGGGCCGTTCGATCGCGTCATCGAGGACGCTCTCAAATCTTCAGCCGGGTGGCGCTCCTCGGGCACCGAGGGCATTCATCCATGCAGCGGCACGCACTGCCGGCAGGCAGTGGGTCGCTTGAATGAATGCGTTCGAAAAGGGCATGAATGCGTTTTGCAGCCGGTTGAAATGCGAGGACTCGCCGAAGTGATCCCGCGGCTTGCGCAAATGATAAAGCTGGGTTGCGCCAGTGAGCAAGTGAAAAGCAGCTGACTGCGAGCGAACTCAGCGCTTTCGTTTCAACGGCGCCACAGCGCCGCGGGCCTGCGACCAGAGTTGCGTGTCGGTGCCCGGCGCAGCCTTGAGGCGAGACGCGACGGCCGTCGCGGCTGTTTCCGGGTTGGCACGCATGGCCTCGCCAAGAAGCTCGAGCAGCCGCTCCCGTGCCCGCTCCGGATGGCGTCGGTAGTACGTGAGGACAAGATCGACGATGAAGCGCTCGTCGTCGTCACGTGCGATGGCGGTCCCGCCCGCTCTGCTGCTGGCGACGTCGTGGGGCTCGTCGAGCCAGCCCATCGGTTTCCTGGTTCGCTGTTCGAACTGGCGCGCAAGCCGCTCGCCGATCTGTCGCGAGCGCGCCTTGATCTGGCTCCAGTAGCTCGGATGGATCAGCAACTGCGCGGCAAAGCGGCCTTCAAGGCCGCGCAGTGCGGCGGTGTCGGGATGCTTGACCGTGGCGTGAACGAACTCGTCGAACAGCAGGAGAGCGTTGTCGAAACGAATTTGCGCGAGGTCCCGAGGCCCGTTCTCCATGGCAAGATGATAAACGTCGTGTATCAACCTGCCGCGGCGTACGGACTACTGGAAGGCGACCTCGGCGAAGCTGCGGAGCTTCCTGCTGTGGAGCTGATCGATTCCGCCATCGCGCAACAACTCGATTGCGCGCATGCCGATTCGCAGATGCTGGTCGACGCGCTCGCGATAGAAGTGGTTGGCCATGCCGGGCAGCTTGATCTCGCCGTGCAGCGGCTTGTCGCTCACGCAGAGCAGCGTGCCGTAAGGCACGCGAAAGCGAAAGCCGTTCGCGGCGATGGTCGCACTCTCCATGTCGAGGGCGATGGCGCGGCTCTGGCTGAAGCGGCGTTCCGGCGTGCTGAGAGCGTGGCGCGAAGGCAGCAGCTCCCAGTTGCGGTTGTCGGTGCTGGCGACGGTTCCGGTGCGCATGATCCGCTTGAGTTCGTAGCCCTTGAGCTGTGTCACTTCCTCGACGGCCGCCTCGAGCGCGACCTGCACCTCGGCCAGTGCCGGGATCGGCACCCAGAGCGGCAGGTCTTCGTCGAGCACGTGGTCTTCGCGGACGTAGCCGTGGGCAAGCACGTAGTCGCCGAGTTGCTGGGTGTTGCGCAGGCCGGCACAGTGGCCCAGCATGATCCAGGCGTGGGGCCGGAGCACGGCAATGTGGTCGGTGATGGTCTTGGCGTTGGCCGGGCCGACGCCGATGTTGACCATCGTGATGCCGCTGCCGTCGTCGCGCACGAGGTGGTAGGCGGGCATCTGCGGCAGCCGTGGAGGCGCGGCCCCGAGCTCGTCGCCCGCGCGCATCGGCTTGCCGGCCGGCCGCTCGACGACGTTGCCCGGCTCCACGAAGGCGTCGTAGCCACGGCCCTGACCCGCCCCGGCCATGGCGTCATGTCCAAGGCGCACGAACTCGTCGATGTAGAACTGGTAGTTCGTGAAAAGCACGAAATTCTGGAAGTGCTCGGGATGCGTGCTGGTGTAGTGGCGCAGCCGGTGCAGCGAGTAGTCGACCCGCGGCGCCGTGAAGAGTGCCAGTGGCATCGCCTCGCCGGGCGCGGCGACGAAGGTGCCGTTGGCGATCCCGTCGTCCATGGCGCCGAGGTCGGGCAGGTCGAACAGGTCGCGCAGCAGCAGGCGGCGGGCGCTGTCGAGGCTGCCCTCGATGTGGTCGTGCTCGGCGAACGAGAAATGCACGGGAATGGGCTGCACGCTGGTGCCGACCTCGAGCGATACGCCATGGTTTTCGAGCAGCAACCTGAACTGGTCGAGGTAGTAGCTCGAGAAAAGGTCAGGTCTCGTCAGCGTCGTTTCGTAGGTGCCGGGGCCGGAGACGAAGCCATAACTCAATCGCGAGTCGGCACGCGCCACCGTGTCGGTGTGGACGCGAACGAACGGGTAGCAGGCGCGCACGTGGCCGGCCGGCGCCGCGCCATCGACAAACGACTGCAGCGAGGCGCGAAGGTGGTCGACGCTGCCGTCGTAGATCTGCCGCACGCGGGCCAGTGCCGCACCAGCGTCGTCGAACATGGCGGGAGCGATGAACGGCGGGCCGATGGTCGCCATCACTTGAACCATGCTCTGCTCTCCGGGTGACGCGTGCAAAATCGCCGCAACGCCTGATGATGCCGCAGCCTCCATGACATTTTCTCGCCCATGAAGGTGCTCGTCCTCGGTGCCGGGGTCATTGGCGTTACCGCCGCCTACGAGCTGGCCGGTGCCGGCCACGAGGTGACGGTCGTCGACCGCCAGAGCGCGCCCGCGATGGAAACAAGCTTCGCCAACGCAGGCGAGGTCTCGCCGGGCTACTCGGCGCCGTGGGCCGGGCCTGGCGTGCCGCTCAAGGCGCTCAAGTGGCTGGTGATGCACCACCGGCCGCTCGTGATCCGGCCGCGCCTCGACTGGGCATTCCTGCGCTGGTCGGCGGCGACGCTTCGCAACTGCACGGCTGCGCGTTACGAGATCAACAAGTCGCGCATGGTTCGGCTGGCCGAGTACAGCAGGGACTGCCTGAAGGCGCTGCGTGCCGAAACCGGCATTGCCTACGACGAGCGCATGCAGGGCACGCTGCAGTTGTTCCGCACGCAGGAGCAGTTCGACGGCAGTGCCAGCGACATCGCCGTGCTGAAGGAAAGCGGCGTCGCCTTCGAGCTGCACGACCGCGCCGGTTGCATCCGCCACGAACCGGCGCTGGCACGCGTCGCGGAGAAGTTCGTCGGCGGCCTTCTCCTGCCCGGCGACGAGACCGGCGACTGCTTCAAGTTCACGCAGGCGCTCGCTGTGCTGGCGGCCGCGCGCGGCGTCGAGTTCAGGTTCGGCACCACGGTGCGCGGCTTCGTCAGGAGCGGCGACCGCGTTTTTGGCGTCACGGCCGATTCCGGCGTGCTCAGCGCCGACGCCTACCTCGTCGCCCTCGGCAGCCATTCGCCGCAGCTGCTTCGCCCGCTCGGCATCCGTGTGCCGGTCTACCCCGTCAAGGGCTACTCGATCACCGTTCCCATCACCGACCCTGCGGGAGCGCCGGAGTCGACCGTGATGGACGAGACGCACAAGGTCGCGGTGACTCGCCTCGGCTCGCGCATCCGTGTCGGCGGCACGGCCGAGCTGGCCGGCTACTCGCTCAAGTTGCACCGCGCCCGCGAGGAGACGCTCAAGCACGTCGTCGGTGACCTGTTCCCCGACGGCGGCGACCTCTCCCGCGCCGAATTCTGGTGTGGGCTCAGGCCCATGACGCCCGACGGCACGCCGGTCATCGGCGCCACCTCGATCGCCAACCTCTACCTCGCAACCGGGCACGGGACGCTCGGCTGGACGATGGCGGCCGGCACCGGGCGCGTGCTCGCCGACGTGATCTCCGGTCGCAGCGCCGGTATCGACCTGGCCGGCCTGACGATCGCGCGCTATTCGAACGACCGTGCTTGAGATCCGATCGCCGCTGGCCGCGAGCGTCGTCGAGGTGCTCGTCGAGGTTGGCCGGCCGGTGCGGGCCGGCGCCGTGATCGCGATCGTCGAGGCAATGAAGATGGAGCACGAGGTCCGCGCACCGCAGGCTGGCGAGGTGGCTCAGGTGCGCGTGGCAGCGGGCGATGTGGTCGACGACGGCGAAGTGCTGGTCGTGCTCGTCGCACTGGCTGCAGCGGCTGCTGGCGAAGCA
>JBDTCA010000099.1:0-9019 GCA_039923815.1 Caldimonas sp.
GCCGGCCGGAGCCTCGAGCCCGGCATCGTCGGTTGCGATGCCTGTCGCGGTGGCGCCGATGAACGCGCAGGCACCGACGATTGCATCGGTATCGACATCGACGTTCGCATTGGCGTCCGCATCCGCACCCGCCGACTTCAAGACCGTGCTCAAGTCCTTCGGCCGCGACGAGCGGTCGTCGTGGCGCGAACTGGCCCCGATGTGGGGCACCGCGGCTGGTGCAGACGGCGATGCGTGCTCGGCCGCGGCGCGGCAGCGCCTTCGCTGCTCGAAGTTCGCGGCCACGCTGCCGATGCTGCGCAGCCTCGACCGCCCCGGCTTCGTGAACGTCCGCAACGACGGCGGCAAGACGGTCAGCGTCGTTCTCGTCGGGCTCGGCAGCAGCACGGCGACGCTGCTCGCCGACGGCCGCCGCACGACCGTGGCGCTGGCGCCGCTCGCGAAGGCCTGGCAGGGCGATTTCGGCACGTTGTGGCGCCTGCCCGACGGCTATGCGACCGCCATTGCCGAAGGCGCGTCGGGGCCGCTCGTCGACCGCCTCGCCACCCAGCTGGCGACGCTTGCCGGCGAGCCGGCGCCGACCGGACCGCAGAGCATGGACGCCGCCCTGCGTGCCAAGGTGTCGCGCTTCCAATCGAAGCACGGCCTCAACCCGGTGGGCAAGGCCGGGCCGACCACCTTCATGCAGATCAACCGCGCCACCGGCGTCGACGAGCCGAGGCTGGGCGCCGACGGCCCGTCGACCTGAGCCGCGCAACGCGAGTCATGCCATGTCGTACATCCTCGATGCCCTGAGGCGCGCCGATGCCGAGCGCGAGCGCGGCGAAGTGCCGGGCCTGCAGTCGCAGCAGCACGCCGCGCTCGACGACGACGATGCAGCGCCGCGTGCAAGGCCGCTGGTCTGGGCCGTGGTGGCGCTGGCGATCGCGCTGGTCGTCGCCATTGCCTGGAACTGGCTCGGCGGCGAGCCGCCGCGCGCTGTCGCGCCGTCCGGCATCGCGGGCACGCCGCCGGGCATCGCGCCGATCGCGGCTGCGCCGGTCGCTCCGGTCGCGTCCACGGCCCCGGCCGCGCCGGTCGCAACGCCATCCGCCCCGACGTCCCCTGCCGTGGCCGCGGTCGAACGCCGGCCGCCGCCACGCCGCGTCGCCAAGGCGCCGGCCGCCATCGCAGCGGCCAGCGGCGCGAGCGCGCGCGCCGCGGTCGACAGCCGCGTCTATGCCATGGCGGAGCTGCCGGAAGCGGTGCGCCGCGAGATGCCCAAGCTGGCCTTCGGCGGCTCGAGCTACAGCGGCTCGGCGTCGAGCCGGATGGTCATCCTCAACGGCCAGGTCTTTCATGAAGGCGACACCGTCGCGCCCGGACTGACGCTGCGGCAGATCAAGCCCAAGGCCGCGGTGCTGAGCTTTCGCGACTATCGTTTCGAGATGTCGTACTAGGCCGCCAACATGACGCATCGACCCCTGTGCCCACGACGCCTCGCCGCGGTCATCGTATCGATGGCCGCGGCGTCTCTCGCCGCCTGCCAGCCGCGTGGCCCCGCCGCTGACACCGTGCAGCTGCCCGCATCCGGGCCGGGCGTCTCGGCATCCGCTTCTGCAGCCGCATCGGCGGCGGCGATCGCGATGGCGGCGAGCGCGGGTGCGTCGGCCCTCGCCACCGCAGCTGCGGCCGGCCACGCGCTGGCGATCTACTTCGCGGGCGGCGAGGTCCGGACCGAGACTGCCGGACAACGCCGCGAGCTTCGGCGTGCGCTCGTCGATGCGCTGACGCTGCCCGAAGCCGGGTTGCGGGCCGCACGCTATGCCGGCGCCAACGGCAAGCGCGGGCAGCGCGACCTTGCCGAGGTGCTGCGCGACCACCTCGCGCGGGCCGAGCGGGGCGGCATCGACGTGGCGCAGGTGGTGGCCGGCCGCGACACCGCCGAGGGTGCGGGCGCCCTGCGCGAGGCCCTTGCCGCGCTCGATCGCGCAAGGGTCAGGTAAGCCCCTCCGGGACGCGACCCACTCGTGGCCATGCCCTCGATGCCGGGTTGAACCCGGCAGTTGGGTGTTGTGTGCGTTGACGTACAGAGGCAGTGCGGCTTTCGGTGCAGACTCGCGCCGCTCCGGAAAGCCTCTCTTGACCGCCTTCGAAAAACGCCTCATCGCCCTCCATGACCCGCTCGACCGGCTGCGCCACGTCCATCCGGCGGCGCTCGGCTGACCCCGGCCCGGCGCGAGACGATGGCCAAGGGAACCCTCACGCTGAGGATGGCGCCGCCAGTGCGGGCGGCTGCTGAAGCGCACGACGACGAATCGGCAGCCCCGTTCGATCGGGCCGCCGCCGTCGCCGACGCCGCCGTGGCGCGCTGGCAGGCCGTCGGCCAGGTCCTGGTGCCGATCATCGGCCGCGGCGGCGTCGACGCCCTCCACAAGCGCACGTTGCACCTCGGGAGCGCCGCCCGCCCGTGGCTGGCTGCCACGGTGATGGCCGGAGCCGACGCCGGCGACCATGCGACCCTGAGGGAGGCGCTGGCGGCGCAGTCGCCTGCCGACGCCGAGGCCGCCCAGGACGCCCTGCTCCAGCACTTCCGTGACCTGCTCGCCAGCTTGATCGGGGCCTCGCTCAGCGAGCGATTGCTGGCCCCGGCTCTGGCCGCTGGCACGACTGCCCCCGCCGCTTCGAAGAACCTGCCATGACCGTCACCAAAGCCCTCATTCGCCGCCTGGCCACCGGTGTTCCCGGGCTCGACGACATCCTCGGCGGTGGCCTGCCCGAGTTGTCGTTCAACGTGATCGCCGGCTCACCGGGCTGCGGCAAGACCACACTGGCCCACCAGATGATGTTCGCGCTGGCCACGGCAGAACGGCCGGCGCTGTTCTTCACGGTGCTCGGCGAGCCGCCCCTGAAGATGCTGCGCTACCAGCAGCAGTTCGATTTTTTCGACGCCGACCAGATCAATGGCGCGATCCGCTTCGTCAACCTCGCCGACGACGCTGCCAGCGGCGACCTCGAGCGCGTGCTGAGCCGCATCGTCACCGAGGTCGTTCGCCATGCGCCGGCCTTCGTCTTCGTCGATTCCTTTCGCTCGGTGGTGCTGGCCGGCCGGGGCGAAAGTGGATCGTTCCTCGGTGTGCAGGCATTCGTGCAGAAGCTCGGCATGCTGATGGCGAGCTGGCAGGCGACGACGTTTCTGATCGGCGAGTACTTCGATTCCAGCGACCCGAACCCGGTGTTCACGGTCGCCGACGGCCTGATCTGGCTGCGCCAGAGCACCGAGCGCAACTCCGTGGTCAGGAAGATGGAGATCGTGAAGATGCGTGGTGGCGCCACGTTGCCCGGCTTGCACACCTTCCGGATGAGCCGCGCCGGCGTCCGCGTGTTCGCGCCGCCGCCCGTGTCTTCGATGACGCATGAGCCGGCGCTTGCCGCCTGGAACGAACCACGAGCGCTGCGCCTGCACATGGGCGTGGCCGGGCTCGACGAGTTGATGGGGGGCGGCCTGCCGTGCGGCTATTCCCTGCTGGTGGCGGGGCCCTCCGGCTCGGGCAAGAGCATCCTGGCCTCTGCCTTTCTTGCCGAAGGCGCGCGCAACGGCGAGACCGGCGTCATCGCCGCCTTCGAACGCCGCCCCAATCCGTCCCGCGGCCGCGCCATGGACGAGCTGATCGAGAACGGCAAGGTCGGCGTCGTCGACACCCGTGCGGCCGACCTCTCGGTCGACGAGATCGCCATGCTGCTGATCGCCGAGATCGGCCGGCTGAAGGCGACCCGCGTCGTCCTCGATTCGCTCTCCGGGTTCGAGCTGTCGCTGGCGCCGGGCTTTCGCGACGACTTCCGCGAATCGCTGGCACGCATGGTCTCGGCGCTGGCCGCGACCGGCGCCACCGTGCTCATGACGTCGGAGCTCGAGGACCGCTACAACGACCTGCGCTTCTCACCCTACGGCACCGCCTTTCTCACCGACGCGATCATCGTCCAGCGCTACATCGAGGTCGACAGCCGCCTGCTGCGGATCATGGCCGTGGTGAAGGTGCGGGCGAGCATCCACTCGAACGAGCTGCGGCTGTTCTCGATCGACGACGCCGGCATCCACATCGGCGCCATGCTCGAAGATCACGAAGGCCTGCTCGGCGGCCGGCCGACCTTGCGCCGCGCGCCGCGTGCAGCCACCGCTCGAGACCACGATGTCTGACCTTGCCGCCGACCCGATCAAGGCGGCGACGCGGACGCTGGTCCGTCTGAAGGCCGAGGCGGGCGCCCTCCGCGCCGAGCTCGCAGGTCTGCGGCGCGACCTCGCCGAAGCCAGAGAAAACTTCGGCGACCTGCGTGCCGCCCAGCTGCTCGAAGCCAACGAGCACCTGGTGCGCGCCGCCCTGTATTCCGAGACCCGGGCCGAGACGGCGGCGAATTCGCTCGATGAGCTGGCGCAGACCAGCCAGCGCGACGGCCTGACCGACACACCCAACCGTGCCCTCCTGCTCGACCGCCTGGAGAGCGCCATCGCGCTGGCGCGGCGGCGCCACACACGGGTCGCCGTGCTCTTCATCGACCTCGATCACTTCAAGCCGATCAACGACGCCCTCGGCCACGCCGTCGGCGACCGGGTGCTGCAGTGGGTGGCACGGCAGCTCGAGTCGAGCGTGCGCGATTCCGACACGGTCAGCCGCTATGGCGGCGACGAATTCGTGGTGCTGTTGACAGAAGTTGCAAAGCCGTTCGGAGCCGGTGCGGCGGCCGCCAAGATGCTGCGCGCGCTGGCGTCGACCTGCCGCGTCGGCGAGCACACGCCGGCCGTGTCGGCGAGCATCGGCATCGCCCTGTTTCCCCGCGACGGCGACGACGGGGCGGGGCTGATCGCGCTTGCCGATGCGGCGATGTACCAGGCCAAGAAAAGAAGCCCGGGCGGATTCATGTTTCACGAAACCGACGAACCCGACCTGCAAGGCGAGGTTCCGGACAGATAGTCGGCTGGGCGTGGGTCGCGCGCCGATGGTCGCAGACGTACGGCGAGCCACGCGACGTGACATTGTTCAGGTCGCCGCTCCGAAAGCGATCACTCGAGCCCCGATACTTCCAGCGGGTGCGGAGGGCAGATTGCGAGATTCGAGAATTACCGGTGCGATCGACGCGGCGCAGGCACTGATCCGGGGCACGGCCGCGTTGGCCGTGGGCGAGGCTGCGACCCAGTTGCTCGAATCGATGCGCTCGGCGGCGACCTACCGCGACCGCAGCAAGCTCGCCGCCGCGCAGACCCATCTCGTGCGGACCCGCGAGAGCCTCCTGGCCGCATTCGGACAGGCCCTTCGCGAGAAGGTCGGGGCCGACCTGGGCGAGAAGGGCCAGGCCCGTGACGACTCCCGCGCTGCGGGCCCGACCGACTGGCAGGCTGTCAGCCTCGTCGACGAAAGCCAGATCGACGAACGGCTGTCGTTCGAGCGGATCGGCCAGTTCATCTCCCACGAGTCGGAGGCCGAGCTGCGCGAGCTCACCGCTTACATGAGCGCGATGCTCGGCCACGGCGCCTCCGACCCCGACCGCAACCCCCTGCGCGGCAACATCATCGGCTCGGCACTGCACCAGGCGATCGAGAAGACCAGCGACGACACCGACACCCAGCGCATCCTCGCCAAGGAGCTCGGCGTACCGATGGCGCGGGCCCTGCCGGCGTGCTTTCGCGCCATCGTCGAAGATCTCGCGGCGCGGGGCTTTCGCAAGGCCGACCTGGCCGTGCGCGCCACCGCTTCGCCGGCCGGCGCCGTGGCCGCCGGCTCGCTGCTCGACGAGGCCCGCAGGACCTGGGAGCGCTCGATGGTCGGCCGCCCGCCCGGGCTCGACGCGGCCACCGGCGACGCCCTGCGCAGCTGGGAGAGCTCGATCCTCGGCCGCCACGGTCACATCGATCCGCTGCCCGACGACCTGGACCCGCAGAGTTCGTCCGCCCTCTTCGACCGCCTGATCCGAGGCGGCCTGCCCGGCTCGGCCGGCCGCGGCGCGGCGCCGCAGGCGAACCCTGCCTCGGCGCATGCCGATGCCGAGCTGATGAGCCTGCTGCGCCGGCTCAACGGCGCCGACACCGTGCGCGACGACCTGCGAGACCTGCCCGGCGCGCCGGCGGGCAATGGCAGCGGCCGCTTCGCCGCCGACGAGTCCGTGGTGCTGCGCGGCACGGGTGACGCGCAGCGCAGCGGCTACGGCGAGCTGATGGCCGCCAACCTCATCCGCGCCCACCGTGGCGAGCTGATGCAGGCCTCGCAGGGCAAGCTCGACCACCTGCTCATCGAGGTCGTCAGCAGCCTGTTCGACCAGATCCTTTCCGACTCGCGGGTGGCGCCGCAGATGGCGCGCCAGATCGCGCGCCTGCAGCTTCCGGTGTTGCGCGTGGCGATGCGCGACACGAGCTTCTTCTCGTCGCGCCGGCACCCGGTTCGCCGCTTCATCAACCGCATCTCGGCACTGGCCGCCGGCCTCAGCCAGTTCGACAGCGGCCCCGGCCAGAACCTGATCGCGCGCGTCGGCGCCCTCGTGACCGAGATCGTCGAAGGCGACTTCGACCACGTGGGCCTCTACGGCGAGAAGCTGCTCGAGCTCGAGAACATCGTCGAAGAGCTGGCCACGGTCGAGCTCGAATCGACACCGGCGGCGGCGACACTGCAGGCCAAGGAGCTGGAGTGGCGCCTGCAGCATCGCTTCAGCCAGCGCCTGCATGTCGCGCTCGAACCGCTGGCGATCCCGGCCTTCCTGAAGACCTTCCTGGCCCAGGTCTGGGGCCAGGTGATCCTGACGGCGACCCGGCACGACGGCATCGACTCGCCGGCCGACCGCAAGTTCAGGCGCACCGCCTTCGATCTCGTCGTCAGCATCCAGCCGAAGCGCTCCATCGAGCAGCGTGCCCACTTCCTCGCGACGCTGCCGGCGCTGATGGCCACGCTCAACCTCGGCATCGCCCTCGTCGAGTGGCCGCTGGCCGCGCGCGAAACCTTCTTCGGCCAGCTGATCGCCGAGCACGCCGGCTCGCTGAAGGTGGCGCCCGGCACCGAGCTCGACCACAACATGATGCTGCGCCAGCTCGAGGCTGCGTTCCGCATCGCCGTGCCGCGCAGCGACGAGCCCTTCGACGAAGCGCCCGCCGCGTCGGGCGCCGACAGTGCAGTCGAGCCGCATTTCTCGGCCGACGAAGCGCTCAGCGTCGGTCTCATCGGCGAAGGTGCGGTCGATTGGTCGAGCGTGTTCGAGCCGGTCGATGACGGCTATGCCTCGATGGGCGCCGAGCCGCAGGCCGCGGCGGCGAAAGCCCGTGCCGCCATGCCGGCGCCGGCCGCAGCCGCGAAAGCCGTCGAGCCGCTGGAGCCGGGCGCCTTTCCGATCCTCGTCGATCCCGAAGAAGCCGCTGTGCCACCGGCCCTCGAGATGGCGCCCGTCGAGCACGCGGCCACCGACCCCGACGAGCCCACCGAAGGTCCGCAGTTGCGCCACCACCTGCAGCTCGGCACCACCTACCGTCTGCATCTGAAAGACCAGTGGGAAAAGGTCCGGCTCACCTACATGAGCCCGGGCCGCACGCTGTTCCTGTTCACGCACGGGGTCCGCGACCGCAGCACGATCTCGATGACCGCGCGCATGCTCGAGCGCCTCTGCGATTCGCGTCGGTTGAAGACGTACGAGACGGCGTCGCTGCTCGATCGCGCCACGGACCGGGCCCGTCGCCAGCTCGCGACCCTGCGGCCGACCGCGTCCGCGCCTCCGGCCGCCTAGGACATCGTCGACGGGCCGTCGCCGCGGTGACGCCGCGGTGACGCCGCGGTCGCGACATGGGTGAGTTGACGAGGGTGCCGGGGGGCACTTCATGCTGCGCGCCCTGCTGGCGTACCCTCGCCCTTGGTCTCGTCGCCCTCGATCCACTCACCGAACGCTCCCATGCTGATCGTCTGCCCGCACTGCGCCACCCTCAATCGCGTTCCTCCCGAGCGCGCCACCGAAGAGCCCGTTTGCGGCCAGTGCGGCAAGGGCGTGCTCGACGGCACGCCGGTCGAACTGACCGACGCCTCGTTCGCCCGCTTCACGGCGAAGACGGAGTTGCCGGTCGTCGTCGATTTCTGGGCCGCCTGGTGCGGGCCGTGCCGCATGATGGCGCCGCATTTCGAGCAGGCGGCCCGACAGCTCAAGGGTCGCGTCGTCTTCGCCAAGGTCGACAGCGACGCCAGCCCCCAGACGTCGTCGCGGTTCGCGATCCGCAGCATCCCGACGATGCTGATGATGAAGAACGGCACCGAGGCGAAGCGCCAGGCCGGCGCCGTCCAGACGGCGCAGATCGTGGCGTGGGCGAGCGTGCCCTGAGGCCGACAAAACCTCGGCACACATCGACAAGGACACCCACAACGTCAGGGGAGCCGCCATGGCAGCGATCGGATTCATCGGCGCATCGGGATTGATGGGCCACGGCATGGCGAGAACCTGCTCGCCAAGGGCCACGGGCTCGGCCTGACGGTGCACCGCAACCGCGAGCGCGTCGCCGACCTGCTCGCCGGCGGCGCCGTGGGGCACGCCGACGCGGCGGCACTGGCGCGGGCCAGCGACATCGTCTTTCTCGGCGTGACCGGCTCGCCACAGGTCGAGGCATCGCTGACCGGCGCTACCGGCCTGCTCGCGGCGCAAAAGGCCGGCCTCGTCATCTCGACTGTTCGACCAGCCAGCCCGACTCGACCGCGCGCCTGCGCGAGGCGTGCGCCGCCTTCATCGGGCAGGCGATCTGCACCGCCACCGACGAGGCCTTTGCCGTCGGCAAGCGCGCCGGCATCGATCCGCAAAAGCTGGTCGACATCGTCTCGCTGGGCGCCGTCGATTCCGGCCGGTTCCAGATGATGTCGAAGACGCTGCAGAAGCGGTGCACCAGTCGCTGGTGCTGGCCAGCGCCCTCGGCCACGGCACGAAGTTCGTGCCGTCGCTGGTCGACGCCCAGGAGCAGCTCGCGGGCGTGCGCTTGCGGCCCTGACGAACATGCCGGCGCTTCTCCGCGCGCCCCGCTCCGCAGTCCTAG
>JBDTCA010000100.1:0-10926 GCA_039923815.1 Caldimonas sp.
CGGTCACGTTGTGCCGCTGCATGAACATTCCGGCCCGCTACACCACGGGTTATCTGGGCGACATCGGCGTGCCGGAGTCGGGCCCCATGGATTTCAGCGCCTGGTTCGAGGTGTTCCTCGGCGACCGTTGGTATTCGGCCGATGCGCGCCATAACCGCCGCCGCATCGGTCGCATCGTCATGGCGCGTGGTCGCGACGCCGGTGACGTCCCGATCACCATGTGTTTCGGCCCGAGCACCCTGCTCCGCTTCGACGTCGTCACCGACGAGGTCGTCGAACCCGGCGGCAGCCCGACGCCCGTCGACTGACTCTATCCCGGCGGCGTCTCCCCAGAGGCCTCGGGCAGAGTTCAGCGCTTCGCGGTTGCCGCTTGAGGCACCGGCGTCGCCGGCGGCCTGCCCACGGATTTGGGAATGAAGCCGCTGGTGCGGACGAGCGAGGCGCATTCGGCGCCGGCCCTCTTGGCTTCGTCTTTCGACCCGGTGTCGATGAACGGGATGATCGCGGCCAACGGGTTCAGCAGGGCAAGCAGGCCGGCAGCGCCGACCTTGCCCGCGAGTTTGCCGAGATCGAGCGAAACGGTCGGCTTGGCGAGCGTGCCACGCACGTGGATCGGCGTCCGCAAGGACAGCGGGCTGAAGTCCTTGGGTGACACCACCGCCTTGAGATCGAGGCTTTCGTCGCGCAGCGATACGGTGCCGTCGACCCAGATCGTGGAGTCTTTCGTGTTGAGCACGAACACCTTCGGTCTGGCCACCCCCTTGACGACGTCGAGGTCGGCGACGTTGCACAGGATCGGCAGCGCATCGTCGCCCTTGACGAGCATGCCGAGGGCCTGTGCCACGTCGATGCCGGCGGCTTCGACCGCGAGGTGCGAAATGGCAGCATCACGCAGGTGCATGCGCACGTCGCCATTCAGGCTGGCGAGAATCTCGGCCGTCGAGCGGCCACTGCCCTTGACCTTGACGAGCGCGTCGAGCTTGCCCGAGAGGTAGGGTGGCGCGTCGCCCGAACGCTTGATCCGCAGCCAACGCGCCAGGTTCACGCCAACGAGGCGCAGGTCGGCAGTCCACAACGCCTGAGCATTGCGCCCGTCCAGCTGCAGGTAACCGAGCAGCTTGCCCTGCGCAGTCACGCCTTTGATATCAGCGATCGTCAGCACCCCGTCGGAAAGCAGCAGGTGGGCGCGTGCCGGACGCAGCGGCTCGATCACGTCGGTGCCGGGGTCGAACATCGCGATGTCGAACAGCACGTTGGCGTCCATCGCCCGCAGCGACGGCAAGTCGAATTTCTTGTCGGGAATGACGCGACCCGGCTTGGTGTTGCTGGCCGCGTCGGCCGCCTTGGTGTCGTTGTTCGGCGTGCCGACCACGGGACCGAGGTCGGCCAGCAGAAGCCGTGAACCCGCGAGCCTTCCCGACAACAAGGGTTGCTTCGGACGGGTGTCGTACGTGAACGCACCATTCAAGTGGCTCGAACCGATGCGGGCATCGTCGAAGGTCGCCTTCCAGAGCTTGCCCTCCTTCGAAATGGCGCCCTGCGTCTTGAACGCGGGCGTCGTCGGCAACGTCACTCCCAGCGGGTCGCCGACCGCGGCCAGCGAAGGTCCGTCGACCTCGAAGCGGCCCTTGAGCGCGGCGAAGTGCAGCGGATCGGTGGTGCTGCCTTTGAAAGACAGGTTGGCGCGGCCGATCGTTGCCATCAACGCCAATGGCTGGGCCTGCGCGTCCTTGCCTTCCGCCAGGAAGCCGAGCACGCCGGCCGTGCGCAGGTCGATGCGCAGTGGCAGCTTGCGATAGTTGCCCGTCGCATTCAGGCGCAGTCCGCTCTCGCCCTCGGCAAGCGTGACCCGCTGCGGCGCGGCCGATGCACTGGAAGCGGCGCTGCCAGCGCGGACAACGATGCCGGCATCGCTCGCGGGTGCTGCTGCACCGGGCGCCGATGCGGCCGAGGCCGGAGACCCAACGGCCGGCGCACTGCCGTCGTTGAGGGCGAACCGTGCATCGACTTGCGCCGGCAGGATGGCGTCGTCGAACGTCACGTGCCCGTCGCCGATGCGAAGCTCGCCGAAACTTGGCAGTTCGGTCGGCTCATCGGTTTTTTCGGTCGGCTTCTTGGCCCCGAATTGCCAAGACGCCTTGCCGTCGGCGCCGCGCTCCAGCGCGACATCGAGTTCGCGGGCGTCGAGCGCCGCGATGTGGAGCGGCTGGCCGCGCCAGGCACGCCAGAGGTCGAGGTAGTGGAGCTTCAGCCGGGCGTCCTTGGCCAGCACCATGTGGGGCGCGCTGCTCCATGCCGGCGCACCGATCTCGATCGACGCCGCCTGCACCCGCACGCTGCCCAGCAGGCCGATGCGAACTCCCGAATCGGCGCCGGCTCCGAACACGACCTTGCGATCGAGAGTCTTGGCGAGCTGACGCTGGACCGGCCCGACCAGGAACGGCCATCCGACGGCTTCGCAGATGCCGACGACGATCACCAGCGTTGCAAGCAGCCCCACGACCACGAGCGGCCAGCGGACACCCTCCCGCCATGAAGCCAGCGGATTTTTCATGATGAAGATTGTTGCCGCGACGCCAAGGATGACCTATCGGTTGCAGCGCGCCAGCGCTGTCGGCTCGCTCCTACAGTCGGCGCCTACAGGAAATGCGCGAAGTGACCAACCGGCTCGCGCTCGGTCACGAGCGTGTTCTCGACCGCTGCCGGATCGGCGTGACCCAGCGACATGCCGCACACGAACTGCTCGTTCTCGGGCGCGCCGATCTCGTCGACGATGATGCGGTGGAACTGCGTGAACGCCGCCTGCGGACAGGTGTCGAGGCCACGTCCTCGCGCCGCGACCATGACGTTTTCCAGGAACATGCCGAAGTCGAGCCAGCTGCCCTGGCGCATGACGCGGTCGATCGTGAAAAGGAGCCCGACCGGCGCACCGAAGAACTCGTAGTTGCGGCGGTGCTGGGCATGCATGCGCGCCTTGTCGGTCTTGGCGATGCCCAGCAGGCTGTACAGGTCCCAGCCGACCTTGCGCCGGCGCTCGATGAACGGCGTGCGCCACTCGGTCGGGTAGTAGGCGTACTCCTCAGTGTGCGCGGCGCGCTCCACCGGATCGTCATAAGCAGCCACGATGCGGCGCGACAGCGCCGCCAGCCGCGCGCCGGTCAGCACGTAGACCTGCCACGGCTGCGTGTTGGTGCCCGAGGGCGAACGCGATGCCACGGCCAGAATGGCCTCGATGGTCTCCTGTGGCACCGGTTCGGGCAGGAAGGCGCGGATCGAGCGCCGCGAGGTGATGGCCTCGTCGACGATGCGGGCGCGCTCCTCGTCGGAGCTCTGGAGCGCCGTGATGGCGGAATTCATCGGAGCTCCTCGGCGAGTGCGCGCAGCCCGGCCGGCAAAGGCACCGGCCGCCGTGTCGCACGATCGACATAGACATGGACGAAGTGCCCGCGCGCCGCCGACTCGGCCGCGCCGGCCGCGAAGATGCCGACCTCCCAGCGCAGGCTGGTATCGCCGACGCGCGCAACGCGGATACCGGCCTCGATCAGCTGCGGGAAGGCGAGCGGAGCGAAGTAGTTGCAGTGCGACTCCACCACCAGCCCGATCACGGCGCCACGTTCGATGTCGAGCGCGCCGGCCGCGATCATCACGCCGTTGACGGCAGTGTCGAAGAAGCCGTAGTAGACGGCGTTGTTGACGTGGCCATAAGCGTCGTTGTCGAGCCAGCGCGTGCCGAGAGCGACGAAGCGGCGATAGGCCGAGCGCGGCTGCGGCGCCTGCTTGGCGGCGTCGGCGGGCGCCGCCGGAGCGGGGTCGAGCGAAGGATCGATGCGGGCGTTCATCGGTCGGCATTCTTCCATTGGCGCCACGAATCGATGGCTGCGGCAATCGTGTCGGCCTGAATCGCGGCGGTGACGGCCAGGTCGTGGCCATAGCCGCCCGCCATGGTCACGGCGACGGGGATGCGATGTGCGAGCAAGCTGGCGAAGACGCGGCGGTCGCGCTCGAGCAGGCCGGCGGCGCTGATCGCGAGGCGTCCGAGGCGATCGCCTTCATGCGGGTCGGCGCCGGCAAGGTAGAAGGCCAGGCCGAACCGCGAGGCACGGTGCTCACTCCCCAGGGTGTCGAGTGCAGCGTCGAGGGCGCCGAGATACTCGACATCGCCGCAACCATCGGGCAGGCCGACGTCGAGGTCGCTGGCGACCTTGCGAAACGGGAAGTTGCGCTCGCCGTGCAGCGACAGCGTGAAGACGCTGGCGTCGCCGGTGAAGATGGCCGCGGTGCCGTCGCCCTGATGGACGTCGAGGTCGATCACGGCAACGCGCAATGGCTCGCGGCCGGCGGCGGCGACCTCGCGCTGTAGCAATCGTGCAGCGACGGCAACGTCGTTGAAGACGCAGAAGCCACTGCCCCGCCCGGCGCTGGCGTGATGCGTGCCGCCGGCCAGGTTGGCGGCCACACCCTCGACGAGCGCGGCACGGGCGGCACCGATGGTGGCGCCGACCGAACGGCGCGAGCGCTCGACCATGCCTTCGCTCCACGGAAAGCCGATGGCCCGGACCTCGGCCGCCGACAAGGTGCCGCCCAAGACGTCGCTCAGATAGCGAGCGTCGTGCGCGAGACCAAGCTCGACGTCGCTGGCCGCGTCGGCGGGGAGAGTCTCGAGATCGTCGCGGCCCTCGACACGTTCCCGAAGCAGCCGGTACTTGCTGCGCGGAAAGCGATGTCCGGGCGGCAGCGGCAAGAGATGGTGATCGCTGTGGAAAGCCTTCATCGCGGCGCATTGTGGACAGCCTCGTCGCGCCGTGCCGAAGCGCCCCTTCTAGGCCCGCGCCACTAGAGTGCTGCAGTGCACCATCAGGTGCTTGCAAACCTCATTTCTTCCTCTATACTTCGTTTTGTTGCAGTGCAGCATTCATAACGCCAGGGCGAGCGCGTCGCCCGAATCCAGGAGACTCCGAAATGATGACCGTCGAACAAGTAATGGTGGCCCACAAGACCAACATCGAAACCCTTTTCGGCCTGACCGGCAAGGCCTTCGAAGGCATGGAAAAGCTCATCGAGCTGAACGTGCAAGTCGCCAAGGCCGCCATGAGCGAAGCCGCCCAGACCGCCCAGGCCGCGTTGTCGGTCAAGGATGCCCAGGAGCTGATGGCTCTCCAGGCCAGCCTGCTCCAGCCGGCTGCCGAGAAGGCCGCTGCCTACAGCCGCTACGTGTACGAGATCGCCGCCAGCACCGGCGCCCAAGTGACGCGTGTCACCGAAGCGACGAGCGCCGACGCGCAAGCCAAGTTCATGGCCGTCGTCGACAACGCCGTCAAGAACGCGCCGGCCGGCAGCGAGAACGCCGTGGCGCTGGTGAAGTCGGCAGTCGCCGCTGCCAACAACGCCATCGAGACCGTGCAAAAGGCTGCCAAGCAAGCCGCCGAAGTCGCCGAGACGAACTTCCAGTCGATGTCGTCGACGGCCGTTCGCGCGACGAAGAGCAAGCGCGCCGCCTGAGCGACCCGCAGATGGAAAAAGCCCGGACTCGTCCGGGCTTTTTTTCGTCCTGCGCGTCACGACGCCCGAGCGGTCGGTGAGCTAGTGGTGTTTCGCGGCCAGCCGCTCGCGCAGCTCGGCCAGATGAGCGAGGGTGACGTCGCGGCCGGCCTTGATCGACTGCCGGCGTGTCGTGAAGTCGGCGCCCGAGACGCCCGAGAGCGCCGGCTGGAGCACCACGTCGGCCTCGCGCAGTTCATGGTTCTTGAGGCTGCGGCCCATGATCGCGAAGGTCTGCATCAGCATGCGCGCCGCGTCGCCGGTGGCGTTGCCCTCCGGCACCGCCGAGATATCGACAGCGATCACGAACTCGGCGCCCATCTGTCGCGCGTGGTGCACCGGGATCGGCGCCGATAGGCCGCCGTCGACGTACTCGTGGCTGCCGATCCGAACCGGCTGGAACACGGCCGGCACCGCGCTCGAGGCGCGCACCGCGGTGCCGGTGTCACCCCGCTGGAACAGGATGGCCTGGCCGCTGTCGAGATCGGTGGCGGCAATGCCGAGCGGGACACGCATCTGCTCGATGTTGCGGTTGCCGGTCTTGTCGCGCACGAACCTGGCGAGTGCCTCGCCGCGAATCAGGCCGCGACCCGGATACGACCAGTCGGCGAAGGCGGTTTCGTCCATGGCGTCGGCGATGGCCGCAAGCTCCCGACCGCTCTTGCCAGACGCATAAAGCGCCGCGACGAGGCTGCCTGCCGACGTGCCGACGATGAGGTCCGGCGCCAGGCCGTTTTCCTCGAGCACCTGGATGACGCCGATGTGGGCGAAGCCGCGCGCGGCGCCGCCGCCGAGCGCCAGGCCGATGCGCGGGCGGCGCGGCGGCGGGACGACCGGCGCAGGTGGCGGTGCCACGGCGACTGGCACCGGCGGGGCTTTAGGCGCGCTGGCACAGCCGGCCAAGAGCGTGGCTGCGAATGTCGATGCGAGTCCGATCAAGGCACGGCGTCGGCCCTTATTCGCCATGAGCAAACGGAAGTGACGGTTGGGTGGTTCTCATGGAGTCGGCATTCTGGGCTGGCGCGGCATGAGCCCTGCAAACCGACACTTGGTTCACCCGCGCACCGCACAGTTCCATGGGCAGCTCAGCCGCCGCTCGCGCGGATGCCGCGTCGCTCGGTTTCCGAACCGGCACCGCAATGCGGGAAGGCCAGCCTCTGCGAAGCCGTAAGATCGACGACTGACCCTGCCTGCGCGCCTCCCTGCCGCGCCCCCGAGCTCCCCGCGCCATGACCCACGTCGTCCTCGAATCCTGCATCCGCTGCAAGTACACCGACTGCGTCGACGTCTGTCCGGTCGACTGCTTCCGGGAAGGCCCGAACTTCCTCACCATCGACCCCGACGAGTGCATCGATTGCGCCGTGTGCATTCCCGAATGCCCTGTCAACGCCATCGTTCCGGAAGAAGACGTTCCGGGCAACCAGCAGCACATGATCAAGCTCAATGCCGAGCTCGCCCCGGGCTGGCCGAGCATCACCCGTCGCAAGGCGCCGCCCGCTGACGCCGACGAGTGGAAAGACAGGACCGACAAGCTCGACCAGCTCGTCCGCTAGCCGCGTGCCGACGGCCGCCATCGAGACCGATGCGCTGATCATCGGAGCCGGTCCGGTCGGCCTCTTCCAGGTCTTTCAGCTCGGTCTGCAGGATCTTCGTGCCCAAGTGGTCGACTCGCTGCCGCACGCCGGCGGCCAGTGCCTCGAGCTCTACGCCGACAAGCCGATCTACGACATCCCCGCCCTGCCCGTGTGCAGTGGCCGCGAGCTCGTCGAACGTCTGCTCAAGCAGATCGAGCCGTTCGGCTGTGGATTTCATCTCGACCAGCAAGTCGACGGCGTCGTGGTGCGCGATGATGGCCGCTTCGACGCGACCACGGCCGCCGGCACCCGCTTCGTCGCTCGCGCCATCGTCATCGCCGGCGGCGTCGGTTCCTTCCAGCCGAGGCGCCTCAAGGTCGACGGCCTCGACGGTCACCGGGGCACGCGCCTCTTCGAGCACGCGGCCTCGTTGCATGAGCAGGCCGGCCAGCACGTCGTGATCGTTGGCGGCGGCGAGGCCGCGGTGGCGGCCGCGATCGCGGCCGCATCCGACGGCGCCTCGCGAGCCGCCAGCGTCACGCTCGTGCATCGGCGCGACGACTTCGATGCTGACGACGACGACCTCGCCCTGCTGCAATCGATGCGCAGCGAGGGCCGCGTCAACTTCATCGCCGGCCAGCCCGAACGAGTGGTCGAGGTCGACGGCACGCTCACCGGCCTCGACCTCCTTTGCAGCGACGGCGCCTCGGGCACGGTGGCGCTCGACGTGCTCTACGTGCTGCTGGGCTGGAGCCCTCGCCTGGGGCCGATCGCGAACTGGGGCCTGGCGCTCGAGAAGAAGCAGCTCGTCGTCGATGCCGAGCGCTTCGAGACCTCGGTTCCCGGCATCTTCGCGGTCGGCGACGTCGTCACTTACCCTGGCAAGAAAAAGCTCATCGTCTGCGGCTTTCATGAAGCCACTCTCACGGCCTTCGCGATCGCCGAGCGCCTGCATCCCGAGCGCGCCTTGCCGCTCCAGTACACGACGACCAGCCCGCGCCTGCACGCGCTGCTCGGCGTCGGCCCCCGTTTGCCATAATCCGCCCGCGCCGTGGCTTCAGGCCGCACGCAAATCCGCTGGGGGTGTTGGTCCGATCGAAGACGAGTCTTCGCATCCGCCCGACTGAGATAGACCCTTTGAACCTGATTGAGGTAATCCTCGCGCAGGGAAGCTAGCCGAGCCGGCAAGCATGCGCCGGCGACTCGTCGGCATGGCGACCTGCCATCGAAAGACACGATGGCTCACACGAACCACATCATCCGCTCGCCACGCCTGAGCACGCTGACGCTTGCACTCGTGCCAGCCCTTCTCGCGTTCACCCACGACGCGCTTGCGCAAGCCGTCGACACGCTTGCGCCGGTGGTCGTCACCGGCAAATCACCGCCCACCGCGGGCGTCGCCGGCTGGAGCGACGTGCCGCTCGCGCGCGCGCCCGTGCAGGCCACGGTCGTCGACCAGGCCCAGCTTCGAGACGCCGGCGCCACCCGCCTTTCTGATCTGGTTCGCTTCGACGCGTCGGTCAGCGAGGCCTACGACACCGAGGGCTACGTCGACTATTTCGCCGTGCGCGGCTTCGTCATCGACAACCGCTTCAACTTCCGGCGCGACGGCCTGCCGATGAACGCCGAGACCTCCATCCCGCTCGAGAACAAGGCGCGGGTCGACATCCTCAAGGGCGCCAGCGGCATGCAGGCCGGCACCAGCGCGCCGGGCGGCCTCGTCGACGTGATCGTCAAGCGCCCGCTCGACCGCGTGCTCAGCTCCATTTTCGTCCAGTACCGCGAACGCGGCAGCGTGCTCGGCAGCGTCGACCTCAGCCGTCGCTTCGGCCAGGGCGATGCCTTCGGCCTGCGCGTGAACGTCGCCGCCGAGCACCTCGACCCGGTCCAGCGCAGCGCCAGCGGCAACCGCAACCTGTTCGCGGTCGCTGGCGACTGGCGGGTCAGCGACTCCACGGTGGTGGAAGCCGAGATCGAGCAGAGCCATCGCTCGCAGCCGAGCGTGCCCGCCTTCAGTCTGCTGGGAAACCGCGTCCCCGAGGTCCCTGACCCCCGCGTCAATCTCAACAACCAGCCGTGGACACAGCCGGTGGTGTTCGATGCCACCACCGCCTCGCTGCGCATCACCCAGCAGCTTGCGGCAGGCTGGAGCGCCGTGGCACATGGCGGCACGCAGCGCCTGCACACCGACGACCGGCTCGCCTTCCCGTTCGGCTGCACGGCCGCCGACGGCACCTACTACGCCGACCGCTACTGCCCTGACGGCACGTTCGACCTCTACGACTTTCGCAGTGAAGGTGAGCAGCGTCGCACCAGCGCACTCGACCTGTCGCTGCGCGGCAAGTTCGCCACCGGCGCGGTCGGCCATTCGCTCAGCGTCGGCGTGCAGCGCTCGGTCACCCGCACGCGCTTGCCCGACCAGGTCAACAACGCCGTGGGCACGGGCAACGTCGATGGCACCGCGGTGACCGAGGCGGATGCCACAGCGGCGCCGGGGAGTGCCAGCGAGTTCGCCCAGCGCGCGACAGAGCTCTACGCCCACGATGCGATCGCGCTCACCGCGAGGACGACGCTCTGGCTCGGCGCCCGCCACACGCGGCTCGACCGGCAAGGTGCCCGTCAGTCGTTCACCTCGCCCTTCGCCGCGCTCAGCCATGCCTTCGCGCCGGGCCAGATCGTCTATGCGAGCTGGGGCCGCGGCGTCGAGTCGGAGGTGGCGCCCCGGCTGGCGCGCTACGTCAACGCCGGCCAGGCCGTGCCTTCGGCGCAGAGCCGGCAGGTAGAGATCGGCGTCAAAGGATCCAGTGTGCACGCCGAGTGGAGCATCGCCGCATTCGACATCGCCCGGCCACGCTTCGACGACATCGGCACCTGCATGTCGGCGCCTGACGAGCCCGCCGACTGCACGCGGGGGCTCGTCGGCACCGAGCGGCATCGTGGCGTCGAGGCCAGCGGCGCGTGGCGCAGCGGCGCCTGGAGCGTCCAGGGCGGCGCGCAGTGGCTGCACGCTCGCAACGAAGGCTTGCAGGACGCGGCGCTCGACGGCAGGCGACCCACCAACGTGCCCGCACTCAGCGGCCGACTGCTCGCCGGCTACGTCGTCCAGGCCGTGCCCGGCCTTGCCGTGCAGGTCGGCGCCACCTACGACAGCGCCCGCAGCGTACTGCCCGACGACAGCGTGCGCATCCCCTCGGTGACGCGGTTCGACCTCGGCGGCCGGCTCGAGCAAAAGATCGCCGGCGTGGCCTGGACGTGGCGAGCTGGAGTCGACAACGTGCTCGACCGGCGCGCATGGCGCGAAGCGCCCTACCAATACAGCCACGCCTACCTGTTTCCGCTGGCACCGCGAACGTTTCGAGTGTCGTTGCAAGCGCAGCTTTGAGGGGGAGGTCCGACGCCGTGACCGACGAGCGCTAGAACGGAAACGAGACCACGAACTCCGTGCCGTCGTGTTCGTTCGACGTCACCGTCACATCGCCGCCATGCGCAACGGCGATCGCGCGGACGATGTAAAGGCCCAGACCAACACTTCGAACGGAACTCCTCGTGTCCCTGTCGCCGAGAACCATCGGCTGGAAGATCGTCTTCAACGTCTCCTCAGTGATCGGCACTCCGCGGTTTTGAACCGAGAGTCGGGCGACGGTTTCCGTCACCCGCGACGTCACTGTCACCTCGCCGTCGGGGTCACCATAGGTCAAGGCGTTTCCGATGAGGTTTCCGAGCAATTGCACCAGTCGGTCGGAGTCCGCCAGGACGACGCCGTCGCCTTCCGCTCGTTGCAGGATTTTCCGGTCGGGAAACGCGACGCTCATCT
>JBDTCA010000101.1:0-3483 GCA_039923815.1 Caldimonas sp.
CTGCGCGAGCAGCTCGGCCGGGTCGGCACGCGGGCCGGGCTCGGCGGCGCGGGCGGCGGCAGCCTTGTTCGCCGCGGCATGGGCGGCGTTGATCGGGCTGGCCGGCCCGGGCACACCCGAGACATCGCCCAGCGCCCAGGCCGCGAACGAGTTCAGCTCCTCGCGCGGGATGAAGCGCGCATAGACGTCGCGTCGGGCGCCTTCGCCCGGTGCCGGTACCGGCCTCGGCTTAGACAAAATCATCGCCGCTGCCTCCGCCGATCACGA
Source organism: Caldimonas sp. (assembly GCA_039923815.1). Lineage (GTDB taxonomy): Bacteria > Pseudomonadota > Gammaproteobacteria > Burkholderiales > Burkholderiaceae_C > Schlegelella_A. Next base: position 268 of record JBDTCA010000101.1, read on the forward strand.
GCTGGCCTTCCTCGGCCAGCCGGCGCACGACCTTGAGCAGCTCCTTCTGTTCGGCCTCGACCTCGGCCACGCGGACCGGGCCGCGCGCATCGAGCTCCTCGCGCAGCGTCTCGGCGGCGCGCGTCGACATGTTCTTGAGCACGCGCTCGCGCAGCTCGGGCTTGGCGCCCTTGAGCGCGATCACCAGCGACTCCGACTGCACTTCCTTCAGCAGCGCCTGGATGCCGCGGTCGTCGACGCGCATCAGGTCGTCGAAGGTGAAGAGGTTGTCCATCACGCGCTGGGCCAGGTCGTTGTCGGCGTCGCGGATGTAGTCGAGCGCCGCGGTCTCGATCGCGGTGCCCATCAGGTTGATCATCTCGGCCGCCGCCTTGACGCCGCCGAGCGGCGACATGCGGGCCTGCTCGCCGCCGGCGATGAGCTTGCTCATCACCTCGTTGAGATCCTTCAGCGCCGACGGCTGGATGCCGTCGAGCGTGGCGATGCGCACCAGCACCTCGTTGCGTTGCCGCTCGGCGAAGGTCTTCAGCACCGCGGCGGCCTGGTCGCAGTCGAGGTGGACGAGGATGGCGGCGACGATCTGCGGGTGCTCGTGGCGCAGCATCTCGCCGATCGAGGCGGCGTCCATCCACTTCAGGCCTTCGATGCCGGAGATGTCGCCGCTCTGCAGGATGCGGTCGATGAGCAGGTTGGCCTTGTCCTCGTCGAGCGCCTTTCGGAGCACGTTGCGCACATAGGCGCTGGTGTCGCCCACCAGCGAGCTCTGGCTCGAGGCGACGGTCGTGAACTTGTCGAGCACGCCGTCGAGGCGCTCGCGTGGCACCGACGTCATGCGGGCGATGGTCTCGCCGAGGCTCTGCACTTCGCGCGGCGAAAGATGCTTGAAGACCTGCGCCGCCTCTTCCTCGCCGAGCGACATCAGGAGGATGGCCGAGTCTTCGAGACCGGTGGCGTCCAGGGGCATGTGGGGTTCCTTGGCGGAGAGAAGTGGGCGCTCAGGCGGCTTCGCGGCCGACCCAGCCACGGACGATGCCGGCCACGGCGGCGGGGTTTTCCTTGGCGAGTGCCTTGGCGCCTTCGAGCTGGCGCAGGTAGGCCGGCGGCGGCAGGGCCGGCACGCCTGCGAAGGAGTTCTCGTCGTCGACGACGGCGTCGATGCGGGTGCCGGTGCGCTGGCCCTGGCCCGACAGCTGCGGGCGCGCTGCCGTCACCGTCTTCACGGCCGGCCGGACGAGGCCGAAGAAGACCAGCAGCGCGACCAGGCCGAGGCCGGCCGGAATGGCGGCGGCGCGGACGAGGTCGATCAGCTCCGGGCTCTTCCAGAACGGCGTCTGGACCGTGCTGACCGGCTCGACCTTGAAAGGGGCGTTGATGACCTTGACCGAGTCGCCGCGCTCCTTGTTGAAGCCGATCGACTCGCGCACCAGGGCGGTGAGCTTGTCGACCTCGTCGGCGGTGAGCGCCGTCTGCGTCGACTTGCCCTTGGCGTCGGTGACGGTGCGGTGGTTGACGACCACCGCCGCGTTCAGCCGCTTGACGTTGCCCGACGCGTTCTTCGTGACGCGCACGGTCTTGTCGACTTCGTAGTTCGTGACGGCCTCGCGGCGGCCGCTGGTCCCGCTTGTGCCACCCGCGCTCGGCGCGCCCTGCAAGGGCTGCGAGGCGCCGGTCAGCGGTGCCGTTGCCGCGATCGGGGGCTGGTTCGAGGCGGCACCGGGCACGCCGCTCGGCAGTGCACCGGAGCCTGCGCCTGCGCCCTGGTCGGTCGTCTGCTGGCTGCGGATGGAGATGCTGGCGTCGGCGCCCTGGTTCGGCTTGAACTCTTCCGAGGTCGCTTCGGTCTGCGAGAAGTCGATGTCGGCGGTGACGCTGGCGCGCAGGTTGTCGTGGCCGACGATGGGCTCGAGCAGCTCGAGGATGCGCTTGGTGTAGCCCGACTCGATCTGGTTCACGTACTGGAGCTGCTGGGCATCGAGGCCGGCCGACAGCGTGCTCTCGCTGCCGGTCAGCAGCGCGCCGCTCTGGTCGAGCACGCTGACCGCCTTCGGATTCATCTCCGGCACGCTCGACGACACCAGGTGGACGATGCCGGCGATCTGGGCCCGGTCGAGCGTGCGGCCGGGGTGCAGCGTCAGCAGCACCGAGGCGCTCGGCTTCTGTTGCTCGCGAAAGAAGCCGTTCTGGTTCGGCAGCGCCAGGTGGATGCGGGCCGCCTGCACGGCGGCAAGCGAGCCGATCGAGCGCGTCAGCTCGCCTTCGAGGCCGCGCTGGAACGTGAGGCGCTCCTGGAACTGGGTCTGGCCGAAGCGGGCGGTGTCCATCAACTCGTAGCCGGAGACGGTGCCCTTCGGCAGGCCGGCCGTCGCCATCTTCAGGCGCAGGTCGTGGACCTGCGACGCCGGCACCAGGATGGCGCCGCCACCTTCGGCCATGCGGTAGGGCACGTTCATCTGCGCGAGCTGGGCGATGACGGCGCCGCCGTCCTTGTCGGCCAGGTTGGCGTAGAGCACCCTGTAGTCGCCCTGCGAGCTCCACATCGTCATCGCGAAGACGACTGCGGCCAGCGCCGCGACGCCGATGCCGAAGCTCAGCTTGCTTTTCATCGGCATCGCCTGCAGGCGGCCGGCAAAGCTGCCCTGGGCGGCGAGGGAAGCGGGCGTGAGGGCGACGGCGTTGTCCATGGGTTCGCATGAAGCCGGGGCGAAGAGCCGCCGGGTCTGCCGCGATTATTCGAAACGGCCTGGCTGCCGTTGCCTGAAACAGGCCGGCATTGCGGCGCCAGTTCGCGCCACCGTCGGCCGGGTCGCCGACCTACGATGCCGGCACGGAGCCCCGCTGCAATGAACGTCACCCTCAAGCCCTTCGACTTCGCCTCGGCCGTCGCCCGCGCCGGCCTCGGCACCGACGGCGTGCCCGTCGCCCGACCGGCCAGCGGCGCCTCGGCCGTGGGCTTCCAGAAAGCGCTCGGCAACGCGCTCGAGTCGGTCAGCCGGGGCCAGAACGAAGCGATCCAGATGCAGCGCGAGGTGATGCTCGACAACCCGACCGTCAGCCTCGAACAGACGATGGTCGCGATGCAGAAATCGCAGATCGGCTTCCAGGCCACCCTGCAGGTCAGGAACAAGCTGGTGCAGGCCTACTCCGACATCATGGGCATGCAGGTCTAGCGTCAGTTCAGCGCCATCAGCTTGCCGCGCTTCTGCGTCAGGTCGATGA
>JBDTCA010000102.1:0-2829 GCA_039923815.1 Caldimonas sp.
CCTTGCGGCCGTGGTTGGCGAAGTCGACCAGCAGGATCGCGTTCTTCGTCACCAGGCCCATCAGCATGACCAGGCCGATCATCGAGAACAGGTTGAGCGTCGAGTGCGTGACCAGCAGGGCCAGCACGACGCCGATGAGCGACAGCGGCAGCGACGCCATGATCGCGAGCGGCTGCAGGAAGCTGCCGAACTGTGACGCCAGCACGATGTAGATGAAGATCACTGCGGCGGCGAGCGCCAGCAAGACGCCCTGGAAAGCTTCCTCCTGATCGCGCGTCTGGCCGCCGACATCGAAGCGGTAGCCGGCCGGCAGCTGGGTCGCCTTGACGATCTTCTGCACGTCGGCGCCGACGTCGCCGCTCGGCCGGCCCTGCGTGCCGGCGTAGATCCCCTGGCGCCGCTGCAGGTCCTGGCGCTTGATGACCACGGGGTTGGTCACCGGCACGATGTCGGCCACCCGCGACAGCGAGATCGGCGTGCCGTCCTTCGCGTAGGCAACGGGCAGGTCGTCGAGCTGGGTCACGTTCTCGCGGCCGGCCTGCGGCAGGCGCAGCTCGACGTCGACCTGCTCGCCGTCGGGTGAGGTCCAGTAGGTCGCGACCTCGCCATTGACGAAGGCGCGCAGGCTCGAGGCCAGTTGTGTCGTCGTCAGGCCGAGCTCGCGGGCGGCGTCGGGCTTGAGGCGAATGGCATAGGCCGGCAAGCCGGGCTTGACCGACGTGGTGAGGTCGGCGATGCCGGGCACCTTGGCGATCTTGTCGGCCAGGCGCAGCGTTTCGGTCTCGAGCACGGCCGGGTCGGGCCCGAGCAGGGCGACATAGATCGGCTGGTTGCCGAGCGTGACCTCAATGCCGGGAATGGGTTTGAGACCCTGCCGAATCGCCTGCTCGACCTCGCGCTGGCTGCGATTGCGCTCAGCCGGCTTGACGAGCTGGATCGACAGGCTGGCCGAATTACGGCTGCCGTTGCCGGTGTCGCCCACCGTCGCCGACACCATGCGCACTTCCTTCAGGCCGCGCACGACGTCCTCGACCTGCTTCATCTTGTCGCTGCCGCGCAGCAGGCTGGTGCCGACCGGCAGCCCGACATTGAGCTGGATGTAGCTGTTGTCGGAGTCCGGGATGAACTCGGTGCCGACGAAGAAGACCGCCAGCACGATGGCCAGCACGAAGCTGCCCAGCCCGCTGGCGAGGACGATGCCGCGCGGCGAGATGAAGCGCAGGTAGCGCCGGTCGCTGAAGATCCAGCGGATCAGCCGCTCGTAGACGCCGTGCAGGACATCGAGGAGGCGGTCGGTGCCACGCATCAGGTGGCCGAGCACCGGCACGCGCAGGAGCCGATTCGTCGGCGGGTCGCGCCACACGCTCGACAGCATCGGGTCGAGCGTGAAGCTCACGAACAGCGACACCAGCACCGCCACCGCCACCGTCACGCCGAACGGGAAGAAGAACTTGCCGATGATCCCCTTCATGAAGGCGACCGGCACGAACACGGCGCAGATCGCGAAGGTGGTGGCCATCACCGCCAGGCCGATCTCCTCGGTGCCCTCGCGCGCCGCCGTGCGATGGTCCTTGCCCATGTGGATGTGGCGCACGATGTTTTCGCGCACCACGATCGCGTCGTCGATCAGCAGGCCGATGCACAGGCTCAGCGCCATCATCGTCATGAAGTTGAGCGTGAAGCCGAACAGGTAGACGGCGATGAAGGCCGAAATCACCGAGATCGGCAAGGTCAGGCCGGTGATGACCGTGCTGCGCCAGCTGTGAAGGAAGAGGAAGACGATGGCGATGGTGAGCAGCGCGCCTTCGATCAGCGTGTGCTTGACGCCGTCGAGCGAGCGGCCGACCCAGTCGCTGTCGGCGTAGACCAGGCGCAATTCGACACCCGGTGGCAGGCTCTTCCGTAGCTCCGCGGCTGCGGCCTTGATGGCCTCGCCGCTGTCGACGATGTTGGCGTCCTGCTGCTTGAAGACCTGGAACGAGATCGCCGGCACGCCGTCGACGCGCGAGATCGAGTCGGCTTCGCGCTCGCGCTCGACCAGCGTGCCGACGTCGGCCATCCGCACCACCTGGCCGGTGCGGCTGGCGACGACGACATCGGCGAAGGCCTTGGCGTCGCGCACCTTGCCCTCGACGCGCACGATCGAGTCCTCCTTGCTGCCGCTGAGCAGGCCGACGGGCAGGTCGGTGTTGACGCGCTGCAGGGCTGCCGTCACGTCGGCCGGCGTCAGCTGGTAGGCGCGCAGGCGCTGCGGGTCGAGGTCGATGCGGACCTGGCGCACCGTCAGGCCGCCGACGTCGACCCGGGCGACTCCGGTCGCGCGCTCGAGGCGCTTGCGTACCACCTGGTCGGCGAGCAGCGACAGCTCGCGGGCGCTGCGCCCGGGGCCGAGCAACGAGAGGTAGACGGTGGGCTGGGCGTTGTCGCCGTCGAAGCGGGACACGTAGGGCTGCCTGGCGTCGCGCGGGAAGTTCGGTTGCACCACCGCGACCTTGTCGCGAACATCCTGGACGGCGCGATTCATGTCGGCGCCGACCTGGAACTCGACCACCGTCTCGCTGCGGCCCTCGAGGCTGTTCGAGCGGATCATCTTGACGCCGGCGATGCCGTTCAGGGCCAGCTCGATCGGGCGCGTCAGCTCGGTCTCGGTGGCATCGGGCGAGGCGCCTGGATACGCGACGCTGACGAACACGATCGGCGGCGAGATGTCGGGCAGCCGCTCGACCCGCAACTGGCTGTACGAGAACAGGCCGAGCACGCAGAGCGCAGCCATCGCCATCGTCGCGAAGACCGGGTTGTTGATCGAGACGCGGGTGAACCACATGGCGA
>JBDTCA010000103.1:0-2624 GCA_039923815.1 Caldimonas sp.
TGATCGCCGGCGGCGCCGAGTCGATGAGCCTGGTGCCGATGGGCGGCAACAAGCCGTCGTTCAACCCGAAGATCTTCGAGCACGACGAGAACGTCGGCATCGCCTACGGCATGGGCATCACGGCCGAAAAGGTCGCCGCGCAATGGAAGGTGAGTCGCGAGGCGCAGGACGCGTTCGCGCTCGAGTCGCACCTGCGGGCGCTGAAGGCCCAGGCTGCAGGTGAGTTCACCGACGAGATGACGCCGATCGACGTGGTCTCGCGCTTTCCCAACCTCGCCAGCGGCGACCAGGGCACGGCCACGCGCACTGTCGCGCTCGACGAAGGTCCGCGCCCCGACACGTCGCTCGAGGGCCTGGCCAAGCTGCGGCCGGTGTTCGCGGCCAAGGGCAGCGTGACGGCGGGCAACAGCTCGCAGACCAGCGACGGCGCCGGCGCGCTGATCCTCGCCAGCGAGAAGGCCGTCAAGCAGTTCGGCCTGACGCCGCTCGCCCGCTTCGTAAGCTTCGCGGCCCGCGGCGTCCCGCCCGAGATCATGGGCATCGGACCGATCGAGGCGATTCCTGCAGCGCTGCGCTACGCCGGCCTGTCGCTCGCCGACATGGACTGGATCGAGCTCAACGAGGCCTTCGCGGCACAGTCGCTGGCGGTGATCGGCTCCGTCGGCCTCGATCCGGCGAAGACCAACCCGATGGGCGGCGCAATCGCGCTCGGACACCCGCTCGGCGCGACCGGCGCCATTCGCGCCGCGACCGTCGTGCACGCATTGCGCCGTCACAACCTGAAATACGGCATGGTGACGATGTGCGTAGGCACTGGCCAGGGCGCCGCCGGCATCTTCGAGCGCGTCTGAGCGCGAGACTTTTCAAGGACACGACATGAGCATCAAGACCGGTGTGGTCAACGGCGTCGCGACGATCGAGATCGCCCGACCGGAGAAGAAGAATGCGTTGACGAAGGCGATGTACACCGCCATGGCGGATGCGCTCGACGCGGCCATGAACGATGCCGCGGTGCGCGCCGTGCTGATCACGGGCCAGCCGGGCATCTTCACGTCAGGGAACGACATCGACGACTTCACGCAGCGGCCTTCCGGCACCGAATCGCCGGCGATCGTGTTCATGAAGGCACTGCTCGGCTGCGACAAGCCGGTGATCGCGGCCGTGACCGGCGCGGCGATTGGCATCGGCACGACGATGCTGCTGCACTGCGACTTCGTGTTCGTGTCCGACGAAGCCCGCCTCGCGATGCCGTTCGTCAGCCTTGGCCTGGTGCCCGAGTTTGCCTCGAGCCTGATCGTGCCGCAGCTGCTCGGCAACGTGCGCGCCGCCGAGAAGCTGCTGCTCGGCGACCCATTCACCGGTGCCGACGCTGTCGAGGCGGGGATCGCCAACGCCGTGCTGCCGGCCGACGAAGTCGTTCGCCACGCGCGCCGCATCGCCGAGCGCTTCAACACGCTGCCGCCCGGCGCCGTGCGCGAGACCAAGCGCCTGCTCCGGCGCCATCGTTCTGCCGCCGTGCTCGAGACGATCGGCGTCGAGAGCGGCGTGTTTGCAGCGCGCCTGCAGAGCCCGGAAGCGAAGGAGGCCTTCAGTGCCTTCTTTCAGAAGCGCAAGCCGGATTTCAGCCAGTTCTGAGTGAGTCGTGATTCAGGCCGAACGGCCCAGGGCCGTGCTGGCCGTCAGTCGGCGAGGATCGGTCGCGGCCGGCCTTCACCATCGATGGCGACGTAGGTGAGGTTGGCTTCCGTGACCTTGACCACGTGGAGCTTGGCGGGGTTGCGCTCGGCGAAGACCTCGACGTTGACCGTGATCGACGTGCGGCCGATGCGCTCCACCTTGGCATAGAAGCTGAGCAGATCGCCCATCGAGACAGGCTGCTTGAAGACGAACTGGTTGACGGCCACGGTGGCGATTCGGCCCTTGGCCAACCTGGCCGGAAGGATGGCGCCGGCGACGTCGACCTGGGCCATGATCCAGCCCCCGAAGATGTCGCCGTTGCCGTTCACGTCGGCCGGCATCGGCATCACTCGCATGACGAGCTGGCGGTCGTCGGGCAGCTCCAGCGGCGCGACGGCGGGCACATCGAGTTCACCTTGCTCGCTCGAAAATTCGGGCATATTGCTTTATCTCGACGTCGCGACGCGCGATTCTTCCATCAATCCTTTTTCCTCGGCCTGCTGACGCGACCCGATGCGACCTGCTTCCCTTTCGATGCCTCCCGCGGTTGACCCGGGTGCCGCCCCTGGCGCAGGCCCCCGGTCCGATTGGCGAACGCTCAGGAAGCTCGTTCCTTATGTCCTGGAATGGCGCTGGCGGGTGCTGGTCGCGCTCTCGTGCCTGATCGCCGCGAAGCTCGCCAACATCGGTGTGCCACTGGTCCTGAAGAGCCTCGTCGACGCCCTGGCGCTCAAGCCGGGCGACCCTCGCAGCGTGCTCGTGGTGCCGGTCGCGATCCTGCTCGCCTACGGCGCGTTGCGGGTCTCGATCACGCTTTTCACCGAGCTGCGCGAGTTCCTGTTCTACCCGGTGGCGGCACGGATCGCGCGTCGCGTTTCGCTCGAAGCCTTCGAGCACCTGCTCGCGCTCAGCCTGCGCTTTCACCTCGAGCGCCAGACCGGCGGCGT
>JBDTCA010000104.1:0-9825 GCA_039923815.1 Caldimonas sp.
AGGCATGCTCCGGTCCGACGCCGGGATAGTCGAGCCCGGCCGAGATCGAGTGCGTCTCGATGATCTGGCCGTTGCCATCCTGGAGCAAGTAAGTGCGGTTGCCGTGCAGCACGCCCGGGCTGCCGCCGGTGATCGATGCCGAATGGCGGCCGGTGTCGAGCCCTTCGCCGGCCGCTTCGACGCCGATCAGGCGTGTGCCCGCGTGGCCGATGTACGGATAGAAGATGCCCATCGCGTTGCTGCCGCCGCCGACGCAGGCGATCACGGCATCGGGCTGTTGACCTGCAGGGCCGCCATAGGTCTCGATCATCTCCGGCATCTGCACCAGGCACTCGTCGCCGATCACGCGCTGGAAGTCGCGCACCATCATCGGATAAGGGTGCGGGCCGGCCACCGTGCCGATGATGTAGAAGGTGTTCTCGACGTTCGTGACCCAGTCGCGCAGAGCCTCGTTGAGGGCGTCTTTCAGGGTTCGCGAGCCGCTCTCGACAGGCACCACCGTGGCGCCGAGGAGGTTCATGCGATAGACGTTCGGCGCCTGCCGCTTCACGTCCTCGCTGCCCATGTAGACGATGCACTCGAGGCCGTATCGAGCACAGATCGTCGCGGTCGCGACACCGTGCTGGCCAGCGCCGGTCTCGGCAATGACACGGGGCTTGCCCATGCGCCGGGCCAGCATCGCCTGGCCGATCGTGTTGTTGATCTTGTGGGCGCCGGTGTGGTTGAGGTCTTCGCGCTTCAGATGGATCTGCGCGCCGCCCATTTCACGCGAAAGGCGTGCGGCGTGATAGATCGGGCTCGGCCGGCCCACATAGTGCGCGAGCTCCGAGCGAAACTCGGCATCGAAGCTCGGATCGCGGCGGGCGGCGGCATAGCAGGCCTTGAGCTCGTCGAGTGCATGGACGAGCGTCTCGGCAACGAAGCTGCCGCCATACGGCCCGAAGTGTCCGCGGGCGTCGGGTTGGTCGTAATCGAGCATGTCGTGGTGGCTCTAGGTGGGGCTTGCGGCGATGCGGGCATCGGCGTCGCGAACCGCGTCGCAGAACCGGCGGATCGCCAGCGGGTCTTTGACTCCGCGCAACGACTCGACGCCGGAAGAAACGTCAACGGCCCAAGGCCGCAACTGCGCCATGCCGGCAGCGACGTTTGCGGCATGCAACCCACCAGACAAAACGAGCCGACGCCGTGCGACGCCGGCCGGAACGAGCGACCAATTGAAGACCTTTCCGCTGCCGCCGTATCCGGGTGCATGGGCGTCGAGAACGAGAGCCTGGGCACCACCAAAGCGGCGCGCGAAGTCTAGCAAATCAAGGCCTTGTGTCATGCGCGCGGCGCGCATGTACGGTCGCCCGTACGAGGCGCACTCGGTGACCGATTCGTCGCCGTGAAACTGCAGCAGCAGGTTCGGGATGGCGTCGAGCGCGGCCTCGATCTCGGTACGCGACGCGTCGACGAAAAGGCCGACCGGCGTCAGGAACGGCGGCAGCCAGCGGACAAGTTCGACGGCTCGTTCGAGTGTCACGTGACGCGGGCTGTCGGGATAGAAGACAAAGCCGACGGCGTCCGCGCCGGCATCGGCAGCCGCGTCGATGTCAGCCGGTTGCGACAGGCCGCAGATCTTGATGCGGGTTCGCAGGTTCATGACCGGCCGCGGGCCCCGGGCCGCCGCTCAGGGCAACCAGTCCATTGCCGCCGTTCGCTCGGGAATCTCATGCACGGGATCGTAGTACGGGCCCACGAAGTAGAGGCCGTCCGGCGAGAAGGTCGCGGCGGCCTGCGAGCGATCAGCGGAAGCCATGACTTCGGCCAGCCACACCGGCGGGCGGCGGCCGCTACCGACAGCGACGAGGCTGCCGACGACGTTGCGGATCATGTGATGGAGGAATGCGTCGGCGTCGAAGTCGAAGCGCCAGTAGGCGCCTCGTCGCGTGATCTCGACGCTGCGCATCGTCTTGATCGGCGACAGCGCCTGGCATTCGGCAGAGCGGAAGGCGCTGAAGTCGTGCGTTCCCAGCAATGCCGAGGCCGCGATCCGCATTGCTTCGCCGTCGAGTGGCCGGAAGGTCCAACCGGCGAGCCCGACCTCGATCGCCGGCCTCACCGCGGACTCCAGCAGCAGGTAGACGTAGCGACGGCCGATCGCGTTGGCACGCGAGTGAAAGCTTGCCGGCACGAAGCGACACCACTGCACTGAGATGTCTTCGGGCAGAAAGCGGTTGGTGCCGCGCAACCACGAGTCGCCGGCCCGTGCAACGGGCGAGTCGAAGTGGACGACCTGATTGAGCGCGTGCACACCGGCATCGGTGCGGCCCGCAGAGATGCATCGCAACGGCCGCCCGGCGAACGCCGAAAGTGCGGCCTCGACGTGGTCTTGCACCGTGCGACCGCCCGGCTGGCTTTGCCAGCCGCTGTACGACCGACCCCGGTAGGCGACGCCGAGAGCGATACGCATGTTCAGGTGAAAGGATCAGCGCCGCCGGAGAGCGCAATGGCATTCGCTGATCACGAAGCGAAGAACGGTGCACGGGCACCGGTCTTCACGCGTGCTCAGCCCAGGTCGTCGATCATCGCTTGCGCCTTGGTCTTCGTGCTGCCGCTCGCCGTCGCGAGGACTTCGCGAAGCAGGTCACGCGCGCCATCCTTGTCTCCGATTCGCTGGAACTCCTCAGCGAGCTCGAGCTTGCGCGCCAGTGGGTCCTGATGGCTGTCGTCCTCGACGAACGGCATGTCGATGGCACCGGCGCCGCCGTCGGGCCGGGTCACTTCCGGCTTGTCGAGATCGAGCGTGATGCCGGAAAGGTCGAAAGCGAGCGGTTCATCGCGGTGATCAGGCTCGCTACGTGCCTCGTTGGCCACCAGCGGCATCTTCAGCGTCGTGCTCTGGAACTGGGACTGGGCATCAAAGGGACGCGGCGGCGAGGATTCGGTGGCGTCGAACGGTACCGGTCCTGACAGCACGCCCATGTCCGGGTTGTCGAGATCGAGATCGATGTCGGTGAGCTGGTTGTCCTCGATCATCGAATCGCCGACCGACGACCCGAACTGCGACGGGACCGGAATGACCGATTGCGGCATCGTGCTGGCGCCGAGCGGCTCGGGCGGCTGGCCCGGCTCGGCCATCTGCTCCGGACTGCCGCCGACGCGGTACAGGCTGTTGTCCGGATCGATCTGGCTGCCAAGCTCCTGCGTTTTGGCCCAGTCCTCGCCCTCGCCGCGAGTCAACGCGAACAGCTGCGTCGCGAGAAGCTCGAAGCCCTTGATGTCGCGCCGCTTGGCATAGACCTCGAGCAGCTTGGTCCGGATCGCGAGGCGTTCCGGGGTGCTGCGGATCGCCTCCTTCAGGATCTCCTCGGCTTGCAGATCGCGGCCGTAGGCCAGATACACGTCGGCCTCGGCGACCGGATCGACGTCACCGATGGCATCGAGCTGCGACAGCGAATACGTCATCGACGACGAGCTTCCGCCCGCATCGCGCGTATCGATGCGTTGGCCGCCGCTGGCGCCGAAGAACGAATCGGGCTGCAGTCGGCTTTCGAGGAACGAGGTCTCGCCGCTGTCCTTCTTCGAGCGCTGCGTGAATCGATAGATCCCGAACAGCGCCAGTAAGGCAGCGAGGATGCCGCCGATGAGGTAAAGCGGGTTCTCGGTCAGGGTATCGAAGAAGCTCGGCTCTGCCAGCGGCTTGACCGGCGGCCGCGGTAAAGGCTTCGGCGCCACCGGGGCACTGGCGGGAGCGACCACGACAGCGGCCGGCGTCGCCGCCGAGCTCGCGGCCACGACGACAGCGGCAGGAGCGGTCGCGGGCACCGAGGCCGCGGCGGCCACAGCCGGTGCTGGCGCGACGACCGCCGGCACCGGTGCCGGCGCGATGGCGGCTGCAGGTGCCGGGGCGGGTGCGACAGGAGACGGCGCAGGCGCAGCGGCCACGATCACCGGCGCAGGAACGATGGCTGGCACCGCCGGGCGTGCGGTCGCTGTGGTCGCAGGTGCTGGCGCAGCAGGGGCGGCAGCGGGCGCGGTGCTGCCCTGCATGCGCTTGAGGTCGCTCAGGTTCTTGTTGAGCTCGGCAACGCGTGCGGCAGCCGCCTGTTTCTCGCGCTCGGCAGAAAGCTTGGCTTCGGCACTGTTCGCCGCCGCCGCTGCGGTGGCGCCGCCCTTGCTCAGCGTCAGCTTGTCCGGAGTCGGTGCAACGCCCTGCTTCTTGTCGTCGACAGATGCCTGGACCTTGCCGCCGCTCTGCCTTGCGCTCGATTCGCGCGGGGATGCCGTCGTGGCGCCGGCCAGACGCTGTCGGTACGCGCCGAAGTCGGCGCTCTGGGCCTGGATGGTCTGACGCGCTTCGCCGCTCGGGATAGCCTGGACGGACTCGGTCGACGGCACCTTCAGCACCGCGCCGGAGCGCAGGCGATTCATGTTGCCGGCCATGAAGGCATCCGGATTGGCGCGAAACAGCGACACCAGCATCTGGTCGAGCGAAACGCCCGGGCGCTGGGTACGCCCTGCGATCTTCGAGAGCGAGTCACCCGAGCGGACGCGGTATTCGTCGCCACCGGCGCCCGCACCTGTACCTGCACCGACGCTTGCACGAGCAGTGCGCGCGGCGCGGCCACTGTCCTCGCCCGTCGTCGCAGCCGTGGCAGCGGCGCGGGCAGCGGCACGACGCTCTCGTGCCTCGGCCCTGGCAGCCTCACGCGCTTCGCGTGCCGAGGCCGCGGCCGACGTCGACGGAGCCAGCGACATCGGCGCCGGCGGGGCCGCAGACATCACGGGCGACGTCGTGGTCCCGGACGAGTTCGGTGAGGCGGTTCGCACAGCGGACGGCGGATCGAACAGCAACGTGTATTCGCGAACAAGGCGGCCCGTGGCCCAGGAAATCTCGAGGATCACGTCGACGAACGGCTCCTGTACGCCACGCTCGCTGATCAGCCGCACGTACAGGCGCCCGTCGGCACGCTTCTCGAGCGTGGCCCGGGTGCTCGGCAACACCGGGTTGTAGTCGACGTTGGCGGCGCGGTACGACTCCGGTGGCGCCACCCGAATCTTGAGGTTGGCCTGCTCTTCGGGAGTCATGCTCGTGATCTCGATCTCGGCGCGAAGCACCTCGCCAAGCGAGGACTGCACGTTCAACCGACCCAGGCCGAGGGCCGAGACCAGCGGAGAGGCGAAGCAGAGCGCAGCTGCGGCAACGCTCGTCAGCGCGAAGCGCCCCGAGAACTTGTATTTTCTTTTCAAGGCGTCTCCCGAAATGACGATGCGGACCCGTTCATGAGCACGTTGGAGAGGTGTGCAAAGCAACGGTCGCAGAGGCGGAAATGACCATAGCATCAGCGAGATAGGGTAACAAGCTCAAGCATTGGCTGACGTTCTCGCGGTCGTCCGTTCCGAGTCTTCTGCACGCTGATGTTGCAGCCGGACAACGCCTTGAAGCGAATCGCGGCTCATCGCTCGAGAAGAATCCGCAGCATGCGGCGCAGCGGTTCTGCTGCGCCCCAGAGCAGCTGGTCACCGACGGTGAAGGCGCCCAGATAGCGCTCGCCCATCGCCAGTTTGCGCAAACGTCCGACCGGGATCGTCATCGTGCCCGTGACCGCCACCGGCGTCAGGTCACGAACGCTGTCGACGCGTGTGTTCGGGACGACCCTGACCCATTCGTTGTCGGCGGCGATCATGGCTTCGATATCGGCCAAAGGGACGTCGGACTTCAGCTTGATCGCGAGCGATTGACTGTGGCAGCGCATCGCTCCGATGCGCACGCAGGTGGAATCGACTGCAATCGCGGGCCGCTCTGCACTGCCCAGGCCGAGGATCTTGTTGGTCTCGGCGCCGCCCTTCCACTCTTCGAGGCTGGTGCCGTCGCCACGGTCGACGTCGATCCAGGGAATCAGGCTGCCACCGAGCGGAACACCGAACTGCGCCATCTCGACCGAGGACATGCCGCGCTGGCGATCTGCGATGCGGCGATCGATCTCGAGGATCGCCGACTTTGGATCCGCGAGCAGTTCGGCGACCTCGCCATGCAAGACGCCGTACTGCGAGAGCAGCTCGCGCATGTGCTGGGCGCCGCCTCCGGACGCCGCCTGATAGGTCGTGCATGTCATCCACTCGACCAGGTCGGCCTTGAACAGCGCGCCGACGCCCATGAGCATGCAGCTCACCGTGCAGTTGCCACCGATGAAATCGCGCACGCCACCGGCCAGCGCCTTTTCGATCAGCGGCAGATTGACGGGGTCGAGAACGATGATGGCACTGTCCTGCATGCGCAGGGTCTTCGCAGCATCGATCCAGTAGCCGTTCCAGCCCGCGGCTCGCAGGCGGGGGTAGACGTCTTTCGTGTAGTCGCCGCCCTGGGCCGTGACGATCACCGCGCATCGCTTCAGCGCCTCGATGTCGAACGCGTCCTGAAGCACCGTCTCGTTCTTCGCGTGACGCGGCGCAGAACCGCCTTTGTCGCTCGTGCTGAAAAACAGAGGCTCGATGAGATCGAAGTCGCCTTCGGCTTCCATGCGCTCGAGCAAAACGGAGCCGACCATGCCCCGCCAACCGACCAATCCCGTGAGTTTCATCGTCGTCCCGTCCAGTGTCTTGCCGTTGCCGATTTTTCTTCTCCCGGCCGCCTGGCCGGACAAGGGCGAGACGAGCGGGCGCGCTAGTGGGTGGTGATTTTTTTGCCGCCGAGGGCGGCGACGACGGCGTCGCCCATGGCCCGCGTTCCGACCTTGCGCATGCCGTCAGACCAGATGTCGGCGGTGCGCAGACCGGATCCCAGTACGGCCTGCACGGCCTGCTCGATGCGAACTGCCGACTGCGGCTGGGCAAGCGAGTAGCGCAGCATCATGGCGACCGAAAGAATTGTAGCCAGCGGGTTGGCCATATCCTGGCCCGCGATGTCGGGCGCGCTGCCGTGGCTGGGTTCGTACAGGCCCTTGCCAGCCGAGTCGAGCGAGGCCGAAGGCAGCATTCCGATCGAGCCCGTGAGCATCGCAGCCTCGTCGGAGAGGATGTCCCCGAACATGTTGCCGGTGACGACGACGTCGAACTTCTTCGGCGCGCGCACCAGCTGCATGGCGGCGTTGTCGACATACATGTGATCGAGCGCGACGTCGGGGTAGTCAGCGTGCACCTCGGTAACGACGTCCTTCCAGAACTGGAAGGTCTCCAGCACGTTGGCCTTGTCGACGCTGGTCAGTCGCTTGCTCCGCTGGCGCGCCGCCTTGAAAGCGACATGGGCGATGCGCTCGATTTCAGGGCGGCTGTAGCGCATCGTGTCGAAGGCTTCTTCTGCCCCTGCGAAGGTGCCGTCGGGTGACGAGCGCCGACCGCGCGGCTGGCCGAAGTAGATGTCACCGGTGAGTTCGCGAATGATGAGGATGTCGAGGCCGGCAACGATCTCGGGCCTCAGGCTGGACGCGCCAGTGAGTTCCGGATAGCAGATCGCCGGTCGGAAGTTGGCGAACAGGCCAAGCTGCTTTCGCAGGCCAAGGATCGCCTGTTCGGGCCGGAGCGAGCGCTCGAGGCTGTCGAATTTCCAGTCGCCGACGGCGCCGAACAGCACCGCGTCGGCGGCCTTTGCCAGCGCCAGCGTCGCCTCCGGCAAAGGATGGCCATGCGCTTCATAAGCGGCACCGCCGACCAGTGCGTGCTCGGTTTCGAAGCCGAGGTCGAGGGCGTCGAGAACGCGTTCGGCCTGCGCCACGATTTCGGTGCCGATTCCGTCGCCGGGAAGGATCGCGATCTTCATGTCGTCTGTGCTTTCAAACGATCCGGGCACCGAGCCAGGGCTTCTTGAGCAGGCGCTCCGCCTCGAAGGCACGGATCGCGTCGGCGTGTCGCAATGTCAGCGCAATGTCGTCGAAGCCGCCGAGCAGACAGAATTTTCGGAACGGCTCGACCTCGAAAGGCAGCTCCACGCCGCCGCCGTGCGCCACGACCTGACGCTCGAGATCGATCGTCAGCGTGAAGCCGGGGAAAGCCGCCACTTCGTCGAACAGGGCAGCGACATCGTGCTCCGCAAGGCGGATCGGCAGGATGCCGTTCTTGAAGCAGTTGTTGTAGAAGATGTCGGCGTAGCTGGGCGCGACGAGCGCCCGAAAGCCGTACTGCTGCAGCGCCCAGGGGGCGTGCTCGCGCGACGAACCACAGCCGAAGTTCTTGCGCGCAAGCAGGATCGACGCGCCGGCGTAGCGCTTCTGGTTGAGCACGAAATCGGGGTTCGGGCGCCGGCTCGCGGGGTCTTGTCCGGGCTCTCCGTGGTCGAGATAACGCCACTCGTCGAACAGATTCGGCCCGAAGCCGGACTTCTTGATCGACTTCAGGAACTGCTTGGGGATGATCGCGTCGGTGTCGACGTTTTCCCGGTCCATCGGAGCGACCAGGCCGGTGTGGATGCGAAACGGTTCCATGACTCAGCCCAGCCGGCGAACGTCGACGAAGTGGCCTTCGATGGCGGCCGCGGCTGCCATCGCGGGGCTCACGAGGTGCGTGCGCCCGCCCGCGCCCTGGCGACCTTCGAAGTTGCGGTTGCTCGTCGAGGCGCAGCGCTCGCCCGGCTCGAGCCGATCGGCGTTCATCGCCAGGCACATCGAGCATCCGGGCTCGCGCCACTCGAAGCCCGCCGCCTTGAAGACCGCATCGAGACCTTCCTTCTCGGCCTGCTTCTTGACGAGTCCGGAGCCGGGCACGACGAGCGCGAGTCGCACGTTCGGCGCAACCCGGGCACCCAGCCGGCGGACGACGGCGGCCGCCTCGCGCAGGTCTTCGATGCGCGAGTTGGTGCACGAACCGATGAAGACCTTGTCGACGCGGATGTCCGCGATCGCCTGGTTCGGTTTCAGGTCCATGTAGGCGAGCGCGCGCTCGATGGCGAGACGCTTGCTGGCGTCTTTCTCGCGATCAGGATCGGGCACACGATCACCGACGCCAAGGACCATCTCGGGCGACGTGCCCCATGTCACCTGCGGCACGATCGTCGCTGCGTCGATCTCGACGACGGCGTCCCAGTGCGCGCCGGCGTCGGATTGCAACGTCGACCAGTCCCTGAGCGCGGCATCCCATTCGATGCCGCTTGGGCTGTACGGCCTGCCCTTCACGTAGGCCAGCGTCGTGGCATCGACGGCGACGAGCCCGGCGCGGGCTCCCGCTTCGATGGCCATGTTGCACACCGTCATGCGGCCTTCCATCGAGAGCGCGCGAATGGCCGAGCCGGCGAACTCGATCGTGAAGCCGGTGCCGCCGGCCGTGCCAATACGACCGATCACGGCCAGCACGATGTCCTTGGCGCTGCAACCGCGACCGAGCTTGCCTTCAACGCGAACGAGCATGTTCTTCGCCTTGCGCGCCAGAAGCGTTTGCGTGGCGAGCACGTGCTCGACCTCGCTGGTGCCGATGCCGTGCGCCAGCGCGCCGAACGCGCCATGGGTCGAGGTGTGGGAATCACCGCACACGACCGTCATGCCGGGCAGCGTCGCGCCCTGTTCGGGCCCGATCACATGAACGATGCCCTGGCGCAGATCGTTCATCTTGAACTGCGTCACGCCGTGGCGATCGCAGTTGGCGTCGAGCGTGTCCACCTGCAATCTAGAGATCGGGTCGGCGATGCCGTGCGAACGATCGGTGGTCGGCACGTTGTGGTCGCTGACCGCCAGGTTGGCCGACAGTCGCCAGACCTTTCGGCCGGCCTGCTCGATGCCTTCGAAAGCCTGCGGGCTGGTCACTTCATGGACAAGATGACGGTCGATGTAGAGCAATGCCGTGCCGTCGTCTTCGGTACGAACGACGTGGTCGTCCCAGATCTTGTCGTAGAGGGTGCGTGACATGCGGTAAGCCTCG
>JBDTCA010000105.1:0-6070 GCA_039923815.1 Caldimonas sp.
CCTTGGCGGCCACGCGCTGGCCGATGCGCCCGGTGAAGGCGCTCGCGCCCTTCCTGTTGAAGTCGCCTTCGAGCCCATGGCCGATGGCCTCGTGCAATAGCACGCCGGGCCAGCCCGGGCCGAGCACGACGCTCATCATGCCGGCCTTGGCCGGACGCGATTCGAGGTTGGTGAGGGCGGCGGTGACAGCGGCATCGACATAGCTCTCGATGACGTCGTCCTGGAAGTAGGCGAAGCCGAAGCGACCGCCGCCGCCGCCGTTGCCGGACTCGCGGCGAACGACACCGTCGACCGTCTGCTCGGCGATGACCGTGACCGACAGCCTCACCAGCGGCCGCACGTCGGCGGCGATGGTGCCGTCGGCGCGAGCGACGAGGATCACGTCGTACTCGCCGGCCAGGCCGGCCATCACCTGCACGACGCGCGGATCCTTGGCACGCGCCAGCTTCTCGACCTTCTCGAGCAACGCCACCTTCTGCGTGCTGTCGAGCGTGGCGATCGGGTCCATCGGCGCGTAGAGCACACGGCTGCCGGCCATCGTCGCTGGTCGTGCCTTGCCTCTGGCGGCGAGCTTGACGCTGCGGCTCTGGCCCGCGGCGGCAATGGTGCGCACGGTGCGCGCGGCATCGAGCAATGCCGCCTCGGAGATGTCGTCGGAGTAGGCGAAGGCGGTCTTCTCACCGGCGACGGCCCGCACGCCCACGCCCTGGTCGATCCCGAAGCTGCCGCTCTTGACGATGCCTTCCTCGAGGCTCCAGCCTTCGCTGCGCGTGTACTGGAAGTAGAGATCGGCGTCGTCGATGCGGTGCGTGGCGATGACGCCGAGCGCGTTGGCGAGCTTGGCCTCGTCGAGATCGAAGGGCTCCAGCAACAACGCGCGTGCAATGGCCAGACGTTCGATCGTGGGTTCCCGGGAAATCATGAAGAGGCGTCCTCGAAGCAGGCCGGAATTGTAGGAGCGCCGGGGTTTCACAAAGCTTTACGGGCTCTCGGTCGGCACCTGTGGAGCGGCATCGTTGAAGAGGGCGAGGGATTCGCAATCCGAGACCTCACAAACCAATCAAGGAACCGACATGTCCAACCTCAAGACCCTCGCCACCGGCGTCACGCTGGCCATCTCCTCGCTCGGCGCCTTCGCGCAAACCACCGCACCGGTGACACCGCGCGTCGACGCGCGTGAAGCCAGCCAGAAAGCCCGCATCGATGCCGGCGTCGCCTCCGGCCAGCTCAATGCGCGCGAGACCCACCGGCTCGACAAGCAACAGGCGCGCATCGCCGGCGCCGAAGCGAAAGCCAAGGCCGACGGCACGGTGACGAAAACGGAGCGTCGCCATCTGCACCGCATGCAGAACCGAGCCAGCGCCAACATCCACGCGCAAAAGCACGACGTGCACACGGCACCCAAGTAGTCATCGAGCGGCGTCGCGCCGCGTCGCTCAACGGGCGTCGACGCCTTCGGTCGGCGCGGCGCCCTTGAGGACCAGGGCGCGCGCGTAAAGGAGATTCCGTGCTGCGCCGGCGATCTCGGCGGCGAGCGCCACGGCCTGCTTCAACGGCAGCGCTGCAAGCAGCGGCACGAGCAACGCATCGTGTTCGTCGGCCGCAGCGTCGGCCGTCTCCTTGACGAGTGCATGCAGCACGAGCACGAACTCGCCGCGGCTCCGGTTGGCGTCGGCGGCGAGCCACGCGGGCAGTTCGGCCGCGGCCATCGTGACGATGGTCTCGAACTGCTTAGTGAGCTCGCGGCACAGCGTGACCGGCCGCTGCGCGCAGGCAGCGGCCAACGCCGCGAGCAGCGACTCGATGCGGTGCGGCGCCTCGAACAGCACCTGCGTCCCGTCGGCCCGCACGACCTCGGCCAGGCGGCGCCCGCGCTCGACGCCCTTGGCGGCGAGGAAACCGACGAAGGCAAAGCCACTGCTGTGGGCATCTCCGGCCGCGGAGATCGCTGCCAGGGCGCTGCTCGCCCCAGGGAGAGGCACGACCCGATAACCGGCCGATCGAGCCGCCGCGACAAGCACGGCGCCGGGGTCGCTGATGGCGGGCGTGCCGGCGTCGCTCACGTACGCGACGCGCTCGCCGCGTGCCAGTCGCACGAGCACGGCCGACGCAGCCTCGTGCTCGTTGTGCGCGTGCAGGGCGAGGAGGGGCTTGTCGATGCCGAAGTGGCGCAGAAGGGCGGCGCTGTGCCGCGTGTCTTCGCAGGCGACGGCGTCGACGAGCCCGAGCACATGGAGCGCGCGCAGCGTCAGGTCGGCGAGGTTGCCGATCGGTGTGGCGACGACGTAGAGCGTGGCCGCGGGATACTGCTGGGCGCCGGCTGCAGCTGCGGCTGCCTGCACCAGGTTCGAGCCGGCCTCCACTTGATCGGAACCTCCGTTGCTGCCCACCACATCGTGACGCCGCCGTGACCAGCGCCCCGCCTTCGACGAAGACGATCGGCGATGCTGCCGAGGGTCTCGCCCTCGAACACCTGGGCCGGCAAGGCCTGGTCCTCGTGCAGCGCAATTATCGGGTCGCACGCGGCCCGCGCGCTCGTGGCGGCGAGGTCGACCTGATCATGCGCGAGCGCGACGGCACGCTCGTGTTCGTCGAGGTGCGAGCCCGCAAGGACGCCCGCTTCGGCGGCGCCGCGGCCAGCATCGGCGCCAGCAAGCAGCGAAGCATCGTGCTGGCCGCCACGCACTACCTGCGCCGCCTGTCCGCGCCGCCGCCATGCCGCTTCGATGTCGTCGCCGTCGACGGCGACCGCATCGAATGGTTGCGCGCCGCATTCGACGCGTCGTGAACTCGCTCGTAAAAGCCGTGTCATATCATTCATGACCATGCTCGAACAACGTATCCAGCAGCAGTTTTTCGACAGCGCCGACCTCAAATACGCGGCTGCCGAAGTGCTCAGCAAGCCGATCGCCGACGCCGTCAGCGCCGTCGTGGGTTGCATCACCGGGGGCGGCAAGGTGCTGGCCTGCGGCAACGGCGGCTCGGCCGCCGATGCCCAGCATTTCGCGGCGGAGTTCGTCGGTCGTTTCGAGCGCGAGCGCCCGGGCCTCGCCGCCATCGCGCTCACCGTCGACACCTCGATCCTCACCGCTGTCGGCAACGACTACGGCTTCGAGGTCGTATTCTCGAAGCAGGTGGAGGCCTTGGGCGCACCGGGCGACGTGCTGCTCGCGATGTCGACCAGCGGCAACTCGGTCAACGTGCTGGCTGCCGTCGACGCGGCACATCGCAAGGAAATGACGGTCGTGGCACTCACCGGCAACACGGGCGGGAAGATGCGCGACAAGCTCGGCGAGACCGATGTCCACATCTGCGTTCCGCACGAACGCACCGCACGCATCCAGGAGGTGCATCTTCTGGTGCTGCACTGCCTGTGCGACGCAGTCGACCTGCAACTGCTCGGCGACCAGGAAAACACATGAACCGCTCTCCATTCACGGCCCCACGTTCGCGCCGGTTCGTCGCCTCGGCGCTCGCCGCGTCGGCGCTGCTCACGGGCTGCGCCCCACTCATTGTCGGTGGCGTCGTCGTCGGTGGCGCCATGGTGGCGACCGACCGCCGCACTTCCGGCTCGCAGGTCGACGACGAAGTCATCGAGCTGAAGGCCAAGGGCCGGATGGGTGATGCGCTCGGCGACCGTGCCCGTGTCAGCACCACCAGCTACAACCGCATGGTGCTGCTCACCGGCGAGGTGCCCACGGAAGCGGACAAGATCACGGCGGAGCAGGTCGTGGCGCGCGTCGACAACGTCCAGTCGGTCGTCAACGAGCTGCGGGTCGGGCCGCTCAACACCTTCGGCGAGCGCACGAAAGACGTCTTCATCACGACCAAGGTGAAGGCCAGCCTGTTCGATGCGAAAGACGTGTTCGCGAACTCCATCAAGGTCGTGACGCATCGTGGCGTCGTGTACCTGATGGGCCGCGTCACCGAGCGCGAAGCTGTCAGGGCCAGCGAAGTGGCGCGTGGCGTCAGCGGCGTCTCGAAGGTGGTGCGGGTGTTCGAGATCCTGACCGAGGGCGAGCTCGCGAACACGGCTCCGAAGAGCGTCGCCCGGCCTGCCAGTACCCCGTAGTTCGCGGGTCGCAGATTCGGCCTACTTCAGCCGCCGGATCAGGCTCGAGGTGTCGTCGCGCTGGTGGCCACCGGCCTGCAGGTCAGCGTAGAACTGGTCGACCAGGGCCGCGACGGGCAATCGGGCGCCATTGCGGCGCGCTTCGTCGAGTGCCATGCCGAGGTCCTTCCTCATCCAGTCGACCGCGAAGCCGAAGTCGAACTTGCCGTCGATCATGGTCGGGCCTCGGTTGTCCATCTGCCAGCTCTGCGCAGCGCCCTTGCCGATGACCTCGAGCACGGCCTTCATGTCGAGTCCCGAGCGCTGACCGAAGGCGATCGCTTCCGACAGGCCCTGAACCGCCCCGGCGATGGCGATCTGGTTGACCATCTTGGCGAGCTGGCCAGCACCGTTCGGGCCGAGCAACGTCATCGCTTTCGCGAACGCCATCGCCACAGGCCGGGCTTCGTCGAAAGCGGCCGGGTCGCCGCCGCACATCACCGTGAGCGCGCCGTTGATGGCGCCGAGGTTGCCTCCCGAGACCGGCGCGTCGACGAAGCGCAAGCCGAGTGCGCCGGCCGCTGCCGCGAGCTCGCGGGCCACGCTGGCCGAGGCCGTTGTGTGGTCGACGAACAGAGTGCCCTTTTTCATGCCCGCGAAAGCACCCGTCTCGCCCAGCGTCACCGAGCGCAGGTCGTCGTCGTTGCCGACACAGGCGAAGACAATTTCGGCGCCGCGAGCGGCTTCAGCCGGCGTCGGCGCGCTCTTGCCGCCGTGGGCGGCGGCCCAGTCCGCCGCTTTAGACGCCGTGCGGTTGTAGACCGTGACCGAATGGCCGGCGGCGGCGAGGTGGCCGGCCATGGGTGCGCCCATGACGCCCAGGCCCAGGAACGCCACTTGGCGCGGCGCGATCTTGTCGTAGGTTTTCGTCATGGTGAGCAGTCTTGAAAAGAGGCGCCGGAAAAGGCAAACGGCCTCGAAGAGGCCGTTTATAGCGCAGCGTGTCGAGCATCTACACGATGTGCATGTGCTCGGTACCGGCCGTGAGGTCGCTCGAGCGCGCGCGCTGGCTGTGCAGCTTGATCTGCAGGCGCAGGTCGTTCACGGAGTCGGCATTGCGCAGGGCGTCCTCGAAGGTCACCGCCTGGCTTTCGTAGAGATCGAACAGCGCCTGGTCGAAGGTCTGCATGCCAAGCTCGCGCGAGCGCTTCATGATCTCCTTGATCTCGGCGACCTCGCCCTTGAAGATCAGGTCGCTGATCAGTGGCGTGTTCAGCATGATCTCGACCGCCGCGACGCGGCCCTTGCCTTCCTGGCGCGGCAGCAACCGCTGCGAGACCAGCGAACGCAGATTGAGCGAAAGGTCCATGAGCAGCTGCGAGCGGCGCTCTTCGGGGAAGAAGTTGATGATCCGGTCGAGTGCCTGGTTGGCGCTGTTGGCATGCAAGGTGGCCAGGCAGAGGTGACCTGTCTCGGCGAAGGCGACGGCATGCTCCATGGTCTCGCGGTCGCGGATCTCTCCCATCAGGATCACGTCGGGAGCCTGGCGCAGCGTGTTCTTGAGCGCGATGCCCCAATCGTCGGTGTCGATGCCGACCTCGCGCTGGGTGACGATGCAGTTCTTGTGCGGATGCACGAACTCGACCGGGTCCTCGATCGTGATGATGTGGCCGAAAGAGTTCTCGTTGCGGTGATCGACCATCGCCGCGAGCGACGTGCTCTTGCCCGAGCCGGTGGCGCCGACGAAGATCACGAGGCCGCGCTTGGCGACGGCGACATCCTTCAGGATGTGTGGCAGGTTCATCGAGTCGATCGTCGGAATCACTTGCGGGATCGTCCGCATCACCAGGCCGACGTTGCCCTGCTGGACGAAGGCGTTGACGCGAAAGCGGCCGATGCCCTGGGGCGAGACGGCGAAATTGCATTCCTTGGTGCGTTCGAACTCGGCTGCCTGCTTGTCGTTCATGATCGAACGCGTCAGCGCCAGCGTGTGCTGGCCGGTCAGCGGTTGCGGCGACA
>JBDTCA010000106.1:0-2945 GCA_039923815.1 Caldimonas sp.
GAGGCTGGTCTCGCCGACGATGGTGAGCGGCGTCGTCAGGAACAGATCGAGCGAGCGCGTGACCACGCCTTCGCTCGAGTTCTCGACCGGCACGACGCCGAAGTCGGCGGCGCCAGCGCTCGTCGCGTGAAATACCTCATCAGCATTGGCGCACGGCAGCTTCACGATCGACGAGCCGAAGTAGCCAAGCGCGGCCTGCTCGCTGAACGTGCCGGCCGGGCCGAGGTAGGCCACACGCGTCGGCGTCTCGAGGCCACGGCACGCCGACATGATCTCGCGCCAGATCGGAGCGACGCTGCTCGCCGGCAGCGGCCCGGCGTTGACCGCCTTGAGGCCGTCGATGACGGCGGCTTCGCGCTCCGGACGAAACGCGGGCGAGCCTTCGGCGCGCTTGATCTCGCCGATCGCCATCGCCACGCCGGCGCGCTCGTTGAGGAGCCCGAGCAGATGACGATCGATGGCGTCGATGCGGACGCGCAGCGAGGGCATGTCGCCTGCGGGCAGCGCGTCGGTTGTCATCGCGAACGGGGCGAAAAGATTACTTCGCCACCGGTTTCGTCGACACCGACGGCCGTGTCGACTGCGTGGCAGAAGCCGGCGTCGCCGCATTGGCCGAGGCGGGCGGCAGCCCCAGCACGACGCGGATGCGGCCATCGAGCGCCTGCACCTTCGGGTCGACCAGGGGGCGAGCCTCGATAAGCACTTTCTGGATGAAGGCGTTGCGCATGTCGGGACCGAGCGCCTGGAACTTCTTGTTGGCACCTGATTCGAGCCACGTGACGAGCTGCTTCAGCTCGTCTTCACTCATCTTTTCCTCGAGGACGACGCCGATCGTCGAGGGCGCCAGCTTCAGCGCCCGCTCACGCACCAGGGGATAGGCCTCGTCGACGTATTTCCTGACCTCCGCCTCGATCGCCCGACCGATCTCCTGGCGCTTTTCTGCCGGAACCTGGCGCTGGATGGCCAGCCCGGCTTCTTGCATCATTTGCGCCGCCGGCCGCTCGACGATGCCGCGCGACACGCTTTCGAGCTCGGCCTGCTGAGCCGCGAGAACGCGCTGCACGAGCTCCTTCTTCGTCGTGCCCTGGGCGCCGGCAGAAAGACTGCTGACAAGACCGAGCGCGACGACGCAATACAGAACGATGGTGCGATGGATCATGGTGCATCTTCCTCGGGGGCGGGTTCGGCGTCGGGATCGGCGCTGGTGTTCGGGCTGGGGGCTGCCTCGGTGTCCGTGCTCGTGTTCATGTTCGCTCCAGGGTCGGCGACGGCGTCGTTCTCAAGGATGCGTTGCAGTCCGATCAGCTTTGCGCCGTCGTCGAGCGCCATCAGCGTCACGCCCTGGGTGGCGCGGCCGAGCTCACGGATCTCCGCGACGCGGGTGCGCACGAGCACGCCGCTGTCGGTGATGAGCATGATCTCGTCGTCGGCGCGGACCAGCGTCGCCGCCACGACCTTGCCATTGCGGCCCGATTGCTGGATCGCGATCATGCCCTTGGTGCCTCGGCCGTGGCGCGTGTACTCGGCGATGCCGGTGCGCTTGCCGTAGCCGTTCTCGGTGGCCGTCAGCACGCTTTGTGATTCGTCCTCTGCGACCAGCATCGCGATCACACCCTGCGTCGGCTCGAGCGCCATGCCTCGAACACCGCGGGCGTTGCGGCCCATGGCGCGCACGTCCTGCTCGTCAAAGCGAACCGCCTTGCCGCCGTCGCTGAAGAGCATCACGTCGTGGCTGCCGTCGGTCAGCGCGGCGCCGATGAGAAAGTCGCCCGGGTCGAGGTCGACGGCGATGATGCCGGCCTTCCTCGGGTTGCTGAACTCGTCGAGGCTGGTCTTCTTGACGACACCCTGCGCCGTCGCCATGAAGATGTAGTGATCGACCGGAAAACTGCGAAAACCGTCGGTCAGCGGCAGCACGACATTGACCTTTTCGCCGGCCTGCAGCGGGAACATGTTGACGATCGGCCGCCCGCGCGCATTGCGGGACCCCTGCGGCACCTCCCACACCTTCAGCCAGTACACCCGCCCCAGCGTCGTGAAGCAGAGGATGTAGTCGTGCGTGTTGGCGATGAAGAGCTGCTCGACCCAGTCGTCTTCCTTGTTCTGCGTCGCCTGCTTGCCACGGCCGCCGCGACGTTGCGCCCGGTATTCGGACAGCGCCTGACTCTTGACATAGCCGGTGTGCGACAGCGTCACCACCATGTCCGTCGGCGTGATGAGGTCTTCGGTGCCGAGGTCGAACGCGTTGTGCTCGATAAAGCTGCGGCGCGCGCCGAGCTTGGTCTGACCGAACTCCTGCTTGATGGCGGCAAGTTCGTCGCCGATGATCGTCGTCACCCGCGCCGGGGTCGCCAGAATGCCCAGCAGGTCCGCGATCTGGGTCATCACGTCGCGATACTCGCCGAGGATCTTGTCCTGCTCGAGACCGGTCAGCCTTTGCAGGCGCATCTGCAGGATCTCGCCGGCCTGGTCGTCGGAGAGGCGATAGAGACCATCGGCCTGCAATCCGTAATTGGGCGACAGGCCTTCCGGTCGATACGCCTCGCGGCCGCCCGTCGACTCGCTCCCGACTCGCGCAAGCATCTCGCGCACCATCGACGAATCCCAGCTCTTGCTCATCAGCGCGCTCTTTGCGACAGGAGGCGTCGGCGACGACTTGATCGTCTCGATGAACTCGTCGATGTTGGCCAGCGCCACGGCGAGGCCTTCCAGAACATGGCCGCGCTCGCGAGCCTTGCGCAACTCGTAGACCGTGCGCCGTGTCACCACCTCGCGGCGATGGTCGAGGAAGACCTCGATCAGCGTCTTCAGGTTGCAAAGCTTCGGCTGGCCGTCGATCAGCGCCACCATGTTGATGCCGAACGAGTCCTGAAGCTGGGTCTGCTTGTAGAGGTTGTTGAGCACGACCTCCGGCACCTCGCCGCGCTTGAGCTCGATGACGACGC
>JBDTCA010000107.1:0-4555 GCA_039923815.1 Caldimonas sp.
CAGGACGACAGCGGCGCGGTGACCAGCGGCGAGTTCGCGGCCGGACGGCTCGACGTCGGCGTCATGTCGCAGATCGCGACCCGCGTGCCGCTCGGCAAGGCGGTTCGCGATCTGCTTGCCGATCTGCATCCGCAGGGCGTCATCAGCCAGCTGGAGACGCGCTGGGACGGCCCGCTCGACGCCCCGGCGCACTACCGCGTCAAGGGCCGGCTCGCCGGACTGTCGCTGGTGGCACGGCCGGAAGCGCGACCCGACGCCATCGGGCGGCCCGGCCTCAGCCACGCTGCCGTCGAACTCGAGGCCAACGAAACCGGCGGCCAGGCGCACATCGGCATCGCCGACGGCGTGCTCGACCTGCCCGGCGTGTTCGCGGAGCGGGCGCTGCCGCTCGATCGCTTCGATGCCAAGGTGGCCTGGACGATCGCGGCCGGGGCAGCCAGCGCGCCGTCGAAGATCACCGTCAGGATCGACGGCGCGCGTTTCGAGAATGCCGATGCCAAAGGCGGGCTGAGCGCGACCTGGCGCACCGGGCCCGGCAGCGCCGTGGCGCGCGGCGGCCGCTACCCCGGCGAACTCGAGCTCGACGGCACGCTCAGCGACGCCAAGGCCGTGCGCGCCGTGCGCTACCTGCCGCTCGGCCTGCCCGACAGCGTGCGCGGCTACATCGGCCGGGCCGTGCGCGGCGGCACCATCCCGAGTGCCAGCTTTCGCGTGCGCGGCGATCTCTGGGACTTTCCATTCCACGACGCCCGGACCGCGCGCGACGGCGAGTTCCGCATCACCGCCAAGGTCGACGACCTGAGCTTCGCCTACATCCCGGCCGACATTGCACCGGCGGCCGGCACGACTGCGGACCCGGCGGCCAACTGGCCGGTGCTGACGGGCGCCACCGGCGAGCTCGTCATCGATCGCAGCACGCTCGAGTTCAAGGCCTCGAAGGCGCGCCTGGCCGGCGTCGACTGGAGCCGCATCTCGGGCCGTGTCGACCAACTCGGCGACGACGCCCGGCTCGACGTCGACGGCACGGCCCGAGGCGCCCTTGCCGACATGCTGCGCTTCGTCGACACCACGCCTGTGGGGCGATGGACCGGCCAGGCGCTGTCCAGGGCCACCGGCAGCGGTGCCGCCGACCTCAAGGTCGGCCTCGGCGTGCCGCTGAATCACCCCGACCGGACGACGGTCAAGGGCAGCCTCGTGCTCACCGGCAACGACGTTCGCATGACGGCGGACACGCCCTTGCTGGCCGCCGCCCGCGCCCGTGTCGACTTCACCGAGAAGGGCTTCGCCGTCGCTGCCGGCAGCGCCCGCGTGCTCGGCGGCGAACTTGCCTTCGAGGGCGGTTCGGTGCCGAGCGCGGCCAGCAACGGTGACAGCGTGCAGCGCTTCACCGGCCAGGGCACGTTCAGCGCCGACGCGTTGCGGCAGGCCCGCGAGCTCGGCTCGATCGCCATGCTCGGCAACGTGCTCGGCGGCCAGACTGCGTACAAGGCGGCGCTGACCTTCGCCGGTGGCCGGCCGCAGCTCGACCTCTCGAGCAACCTGGTCGGCATGGTGGTCGACTTGCCGCAGCCGATCGGCAAGGCGGCGGCCGTGCCGCTGGCGTTGCATGTGCGAACGGGGCCCGACGACTCGGCGAGCGGCGCAGCGACGAGTGCCACCAAGGCCGACCGCGAATCGCTCCACGTCGAGCTGGGCCGGGTGTTGCAGGCGCACTTCGTGCGCGAGAGCGATGGCGACACGTCGCGCGTCGTCCGCGGCAGCATCGGCGTGGGCGAGCAACGCGGCACGGCCGGAGCGCCCGTCGATGCGCCGGCGCTGCCGGCCAGCGGCGTCGCGGCGACCATCGTGCTCGACCGCATCGATGTCGGCGATTGGCAAACGGCGCTGGCCCGACTGCAGGGCGAGCCGCCCCCGGCGGCGCCGACGACGACAACGGCGACCACGATCACGGCCGCACCGCCGATCGGCTCCGAGGCCACCGGCGGCTATGTGCCCGACACC
This sequence comes from Caldimonas sp., assembly GCA_039923815.1. Classification (GTDB taxonomy): domain Bacteria; phylum Pseudomonadota; class Gammaproteobacteria; order Burkholderiales; family Burkholderiaceae_C; genus Schlegelella_A. The sequence continues at coordinate 2,002 of JBDTCA010000107.1, forward strand.
CTGCTGCTGCGCGTCGGCGACCTCGAGACCGGCTCGCGCCGGCTTGGCAACGTCACGGCCAGGCTGACGCAGCGCGCCGGCCTCTGGCGCGCCAACGTCGACTCCGACGAGCTTGCCGGTGCCATCGAATACCGGCCGGCGCGACCCGGGGCACAGGCCGCCGCTGGCCGCGTCTTCGCCCGGCTGACGCGGCTGTCGCTGCCGAAGGACGACGCCGAGCGGGTCGAAAGCCTGCTCGAGGAGCAGCCGGCGAGCATCCCCGCGCTGGACATCGTCGTCGACGACTTCGAATTGCGTGGCAAGCGCCTCGGCCGCCTCGAGATTGAGGCCGCCAACCATTCCGGCGCCGCTGCCGGCGGCCGTGGCGCGCGCGAATGGCAGCTCTCGAAGCTCAACCTGACCATGCCGGAGGCGAAGTTCACGGCCAGCGGCACCTGGGGCGCCGGTGTCGTTCCGGGTGGCGTCCCAGGCGCGGCGCCGGCGAGCCGCGCGGCGATCAGCTTCAACCTCGCGCTCAGCGACAGCGGCGCCTTGCTGCAGCGACTCGGCATGGGCCGCGTGGTCCGCGGTGGCAAGGGTTCGCTGACCGGCGACGTCTCGTGGCCGGGTTCGCCGCTGTCGCCCGACGTGTCCAGGATGACGGGCAGCGTCAAGGTGGCGATCGAGTCGGGGCAGTTCCTGAAGGCCAGCCCGGGTGCGGCTCGCCTGCTCGGCGTGCTCAGCCTGCAATCGCTGCCTCGCCGACTCCTGCTCGACTTTCGCGATCTGTTCGATGAAGGCTTCGCCTTCGACGACGTCACCGGCGACCTCAAGATCGGTCGGGGCCTGGCGGCCACCAACAACCTGCGCATGCGCGGCGCCGCCGCCGCGGTGTTGATGGAAGGCAGTGCCGATCTCGAACACGAGACCCAGGATCTCCGCGTCCTGGTGGTTCCGGAGATCAACGCCGGCACCGCATCGCTGGCCTATGCGGTGATCAATCCGGCCGTCGGTCTTGCCACCTTCCTGGCCCAGTATTTCCTGCGCAAGCCGCTCATCGCTGCCAGCACGCGCGAGTTCCGGGTCACCGGCCCATGGGACGATCCGAAGGTCGACCGCGTCGAACGCAGCCTGCTCGGGAACCCGATCGCCGCCGAAGAACCCGCGTCGGCCGCGAGCAGCACCCGATAGTCGTTTCGTGAAAGAGCCGAACATGAAGATCGCCGCCGTCCAGATGGTCTCCAGCCCCGATGTCGAGACCAACCTCGCGTCAGCGCGCAAGCTGCTCGTGCAGGCCGCCGAACAGGGCGCCGAACTGGTCGTTCTGCCCGAGTACTTCTGCATCATGGGCCGCGCCGATCGTGACAAGCTGGACGTCGCCGAAACGGCCGGTAACGGGCCGATCCAGCACATGCTGGCCGCGGCCGCGAAGGCGCACGGGATCTGGCTCGTCGGCGGCACGCTGCCGCTGAAGATCGCAGGCGTCGACGGCCGCGCCACCAACACCAACCTCGTGTTCTCGCCGAGCGGCACACAGGTTGCGCGCTACGACAAGGTCCACCTCTTTCGCTACGACAACGGCCGCGAGCAGTACGACGAAGGCCGCACCCTGCAAGCCGGGACCGAGCCCGTCGCCTTTTCCGCAGGCGCGCTGCGCGTGGGCCTGAGCGTCTGCTACGACCTGCGCTTTCCCGAGTTCTACCGGTCGCTGATGACGCCGCCGTGCGATCTCCTCTGCGTGCCCTCGGCGTTCACTTATCCGACCGGCGCGGCGCACTGGGAAATCCTGCTGCGGGCGCGCGCGATCGAGAACCAGTGCTACGTGATCGCGGCCGCGCAGGGCGGGACGCACGAGAACGGCAGGCGCACGTACGGCCACAGCCTGGTCATCGATCCGTGGGGCGAGATCGTCGCCTTGCGCAGCGACGATGGCGAGGGCGTCGTCGTGGCCGATCTCGACACTGAACGGATCGCTTCGGTGCGCCTGCAGTTGCCGGCGCTGACGCACCGACGCGCGGTCGAGGTGCGCCGCTAGGAAGGCGTCGTGCACCCCCCGATGGCGGGGCGTTGCAGCGCAAGGCCACTGCTAGAGTGCCGCCACAAAAGAACATCGGGAGAAGAGCTTGGTCATGCTGATCGCGATCGTCATCGGCATGATCGCCGGTGCATCCCTGAGCAACCTGGGGGGCGCCGTCGTCGGTGGCCTGATCGCCTGGCTGACGGTGCGCTCGGTGCGCCAGCAAAACGAGATCGACGCGCTCCGGAAGGCTGCGCTCGCCGAGGTCGCGAGCGGGTCCGAGGCGGCGTTTGCGACGCCGGCAACGCCGCCACTGCATTCACCGATGAACGAGCCGATGGCGGGCACGCTCCTGCACCTGGATGACATGCCGGGCCCGGAGTCTGCCCACGATGCCGCGGTGCTCGAAGGCGTCTCCGACGCCAGGCGCGACGCCTTCAGCCGCGCCGGTCCCGACACACTGCCGTTCGCCGCCGGCGTCGACACGAGCGGCGCGTCGGCGGCCATGGCTGCCGACGCGGCCACCCCTTCGACGACCGAGATCCCGATCGCCGCCGG
>JBDTCA010000108.1:0-7490 GCA_039923815.1 Caldimonas sp.
CCGATGCGGCCAGACGCGACAAGCCGCTCTGCCCCTACACCGTGCTGTACTGGAATTTCCTGGACCGCCACGGCAGCGAACTGGGTGCCAACCCGCGCACCCTGTTCATGATGAAGCACCTCGAGCGCCGCTCGCCGGAGGAGCGCTCGGCGTTGCGCAACCGTGCCGAGGTGATGCTGGCCGACCTCGATTCCCTGTGATTGAATCGGTGATTCACCGAGGAACGACACCATGAACGCCACCGTCTCCAGCGCCGCCGGCGCCTTCATCCGCCCCGCCCGCTTCGGTGCCGATGAATGGGCCGCGCGGGTGCAGCTCGCAGCCGCCTACCGGATCTTCGACCACCTCGGCTGGACCGAGCTGATCTACAACCACATCTCGCTGCGCGTGCCCGGCGAGCCCGGTCACTACCTGATCAACCCGTTCGGGCTGCACTACTCCGAGGTGTGCGCGTCCAACCTCGTCAAGGTCGACCTGCGCGGCAACGTCGTCGGCCACTCCGACTGGCCGATCAACCCGGCCGGCATCACCTTCCACGGTGCCATCCACGAGACGCAGCCCGACGCGCACTGCGTGATGCACCTTCACACCACGGCCACGATGGCGGTGTGCTGCCTGAAGGAGGGCCTGGCCTTCACCAACTTCTACGCCGCGCAGCTCTATGGCAAGGTGGCGTACCACGACTTCGAGGGCGTCACCGTGCACGCCGACGAAGGCGCCCGCATCCTGCGCAGCGCCGAGGGCCGGCCGGTCCTGCTGCTGCGCAACCACGGGCCGGTCACGATCGGCCACACGCTGGCGCAGGCGCTGTCGATGATGTGGCTCGTCAATCGTGCCTGCGAGATCCAGCTGGCGACCCAGGGCCACGGCGAGACGATCGCGATCCCACGTGCGGTGCTCGAGAAGTGCGTCGCCGACTCGCTGCAGTTCAACCCGAAGTACGGCGCTGGCGAGGACTCCTTCGCCGCGCTGCAGCGGCTGGTCGACCGCAGGGACCCGAGCTACCGCATGTAGCGGTGAACGCGAGGGCGTCAGCCCTTGGCGGCGTTGCGGCTCGTCACGAGCTGCTTCTCGATCTGTTCAGCACCGAGCGCGCCCGGCATGTGCTTGCCGTCTTCGAAGATCAGGCCCGGCGTGCCATTGATGCGATGCGCCTTGCCGAAGGCGAAGTTGCGCGACAGGGCGGAGGTGTCGCAGTCGCCGCTCGGGGCGATGGCCGTGCCCTTGATCATCCAGTCGCGCCAGACGGCGGTCTTGTCCTTGGCGCACCAGATCGCCTTCGACTTTTCGGCCGAATCGGCGCCAAGGATCGGATACAGGAAGGTGTAGACGGTCACGTTCTTGACCTCCTGGAGGTCGCGCTCGAACTTCTTGCAATAGCCGCAGTTCGGATCAGCGAAGACGACCAGCTTGCGGTCGCCGTTGCCCTGCTTCCAGACCATCGCGTCTTTCAACGGCAACGACTTGAAGTCGATCGCGGTGAGTCGGGAAATGCGTGCTTCGGTGAGGTTGACCCGCGACTTGGTGTCGATCAGCTGACCTTCGATCAGGTAGCCCCCCTGCTCGTCGGTGTAGAGGATGTCGCTGCCGATCCGGATCTCGTAGATGCCGGGCAGCGAGGTCTTGGTGACTTCGTCGATCTTCGGAAAGTCGGGCAGCCGCTCGCCAATGGTCTTGCGGATCATGGCTTCGTCGGCACTGGCGAACGGGCTCAGGCAAAGCGCGAGCACGAAGACGAAGAGGGCGCGGGACGATCGGGTCATGACGAGAGCTTTCAGGAGTCGAGGGCGTGGCCGGTGAGCCAACGCTTCAGCGGCGAGAGGCCATTGACGAGAGTCATTCCATTGTTGCGGAGTTCCCTCGCAGCTGCGCCGGGCTCGGCGAACAAACGCTGCAATCCGTCGGTAATGCCCAGCATCGCCCACGTGGGCACAGCGCGCTGCCGCACGTAGCGTCGAAGCAACCGTTCGTCGCCGATCGGGCGCCAGGATTCGCGCCCGGCGAGCACGTCTGCCAGCGCAGCGACGTCAGCCAGGCCGAGATTGAGGCCCTGCCCTGCGAGCGGATGGACGACATGGGCGGCATCGCCGACCAGCACCCAGCCGGGACCGCACCAGGACTCGGCGCGGCCGAGCACGAGCGGCCACGAGGCCCGCTCCGACGCCAGCGTGAGCGTGCCGGCGCTGCCGTCCGTCGCCTCCGCCAGCGCTTCTCCGAAGGCCGCTGCGTCCATCTTCTCGAGCACCTCGGCGCGCGCGGTCGGCAGCGACCAGACGAGCGCGAACGAGTGCCTGGCTTCGGGTCGATCGAGGGGCAGCAGCGCCAGCACGTCGGGCGCGCGGAACCACTGATGCGCAGTGTGTCGATGCGGCAGCGACGACACCAGCCGCGCCGCGATCGCGCGCTGCCCGTAGTCGCTGCACTCGAAGTTGACACCGAGCGCAGCCAGCGACGCCGACCCCGACGCAGTGCGGCCCTCGCAATGAGCGACCAGCGTCGCCGGCACCTCGTCGTCGACGTGGGTGACATGGGCGGCGAAGCGGAGTGCGCTGTCCAGGCCCTGCTCGAGCGCCGCGGCATCGGTGATGACGGCGAGTTCGCCGACGCGTTGCTCCCAGGCCGAGAAATCGAGCTTCGCCGTGGCAGCGTCACCGCGCACGCGCATGTCGTGCACCGCGGTCGTGGCGTCGGCGTCGAGCGCCTCCCAGACCTTGAGCTCGCGCAGCCGGGCGACCGAGCCGGCGTTGAGTGCGTAGGCGCGAACGTCGGCCCGGGCCGGTGCAGCGCCATTGCCCTTGAGCGCCACCGAGAGGCCGAGCCGTGCCAGCGAGAGCGCCAGCGTCTTGCCGACGATGCCGGCACCGTTCACCCGCACGTCGAAGGCTCGCATCGAAACGATTGTAGGGAACGGTCGGAGACAATCGCGGCCCGCCGGCGTCCCCAAGCGCCGTGATCCAGCCCCCAAACACATATGACAGGCGATCCATGAGCGACCTCAGCGTGACCGTGGCCTCGATCCACGTCTATCCAGTGAAGTCGTGCGCCGGCATCGCCCTGCCACGTGTCGAGTTTTCGCCCACCGGCTTCGACCTCGACCGTGCCTGGATGGTCACGGATGCGGCCGGCGTCTTCGTGTCGCAGCGCGAGCTGCCGCGGATGGCATTGGTGCAGCCGACGCTGAAGAGCGAGGAGATGATCCTGCGTGCGCCCGGCATGCTGGCCCTGCATGTCGCCCTCGACCGGGTCGAAGCGGCCTGTGAAGTGAAGGTGATGAGCGACCGTGTCGTCGCCTTCGACATGGGCGAGCTCTGCGCGCAGTGGTTCAGCGACTTCCTCGGCCGGCCGCTCCGCCTGGTCCGATTCGACCCTGAGGTGCGCCGGCTGGCGAGCCGCCAATGGACGGGCGAGATCGAGGCCGAGACGGCTTTCCAGGACGGCTTTCCCCTGCTCGTGACCTCGACGGCGTCGCTGGCCGAAGTGAATCGCCGGCTCGCTGCCGCGGGCGAGGCGGCGGTGACGATGGCGCGCTTTCGCCCCAACCTCGTCCTCGACGGCCTCGAGGCGCACGACGAGGACCACGTCGACGAGATCGTGTTCGAAGGCAGCGGATCCGACCCGGGCGATGGGCAGGGCGGCGGGCCGGTGCGGCTCAGGCTCGTCAAGCCGTGCCCGCGTTGCCCGATCCCCGACGTCGATCCCGCCACGGGCGAGCGCGGCCATGCCGTCGGCGATGTGCTGGCGCAGTACCGCGCCGACGCCCGGCTGGGCGGCGCCCTCACCTTCGCGATGAACGCCGTGGTCGTCGAAGGCTTCGACTCGCGACTGGTCGTCGGCCAGCGTGGCGCGGCCCGCTTTGCGTTCGCCTGACAAGGCGGCGGCGCGATGAGCCGCTTCAGGACCTGGCAGCTGTTCGCCATCTGCGTCCTCGTCTGGGGCACGACGTGGCACGCCATCACCTATCAGCTCGTCGATTTCCCGGCCGAGCTCGGCGTCGCCATCCGCTTCGCGCTGGCCGGTGCCGTGCTGCTGGCGTTCTGCGTCTGGCGCCGCACCCGCCTCGCCTTCAGCGTCGGCGAACACGCGGTGATGGCCTTGCAAGGCGTCTTCCTCTACGGCGTCTCGTACGTCTGCGTGTACCAGGCCGAGCGCTTCCTGCCCTCGGGGCTGGTCGCGGTCGGCTATTCGGCGTCGCCGCTGCTCACCGGCGTCGGCGCCACGGCGCTTTTCGGCGCTGCCCTGGGCCGCCGATTCGTCTGGGGTGGTGTCCTCGGCATCGCCGGCGTCGCCCTGATCTTCTGGCCCGAGATCGTGCGGCCGGGCGACGGCGCGCGGGCGGCTCTCGGGGCCGTGTTCACCGCGGCCGCCGTGCTGCTCTCGACCATCGGCAGCCTGACGGCCAGCCGCAATCGCAAGCGCGGCCTGCCGCTGTTGCCGGCGATGGGCTTCGGGATGTTGTACGGCGGTGTTTCAGCCGCCGTCGTCGCCGTCGCCCTCGGCCGCAGTGGCGCCCTGCCGTCGGCGCCGAGCTGGTGGATCGCCCTGGTCTACCTGGCGCTGGCGGGCTCGGTGCTCACCTTTGCCTGTTTCCTGACGTTGCAGGACCGGGTCGGCGCCGGCCCCGCCGGCACCGTCGGCGTCATGACGCCGCTGATCGCACTCGTCGTGTCGCTCGCCTTCGAGGGCTTTCGTCCCGACGCGCTCACGATTGCCGGCGCCGCCCTGGCGGTCGTCGGCAATGTGCTCATGCTCCGGCCGGCGTCGTCTGCTCGGGTCCGCCCGGCGGCGGTTGCCGCTGCGGGAGGGGAATGAACTCGGTCTCGCCGGGCACCATCGGGAAGCGCTGAGCCAGCCAGCGGTCTTCGGCGTCGCGGATGCGCTCTCGCGTGCTGGCGACGAAGTTCCACGACAGGAAACGATGCCCGAGCGAGTCGCCACCGACCAGGGCGACACGGCCACCACGCGGCGCATTCAGCACCGGCGAGGAGCCCGGCTCGAGCACGACCATCGTGAACTCGTCGACCTTGACGCCATCGACCTCGATCGGATGGTCGAGCGCATAAAGGGCGCGCTCGGCACCATCGGCCGCGGGCAGGGTCACGCCGTGGCCGGTGCCGACGTCGAGATCGAACACCACCGCCAGCGTCGGTGACGCGGTCGCCACCGGCGAGGTCGCGCCGAACGCCGAGCCGGCGACGACGTACGCCGTGCCGGCCGGCAACCGCACCGTCGGGATGGCCGCAGCGGCGACGTGCTGGAACGATGGCGCCGCGTCTTCCTGGTCTTCGGGCAGCGCGATCCAGAGCTGCAGGCCGTGGCTCTTGTGCGGCACGTCGAGCAGGTCTTTCGGGGTTCGTTCCGAGTGGACGATGCCTCGACCGGCCGACATCCAGTTCACCGCCCCAGGCTCGATGCGCTGGACGATGCCGGTCGAATCGCGATGCATGATCGCGCCGTCGAAAAGATAGGTCAGCGTCGCCAGGCCGATGTGCGGATGAGGCCTCACGTCGTGGTGGGCGCCGGGAACGACCGAGAGCGGGCCGAAGTGATCGAAGAACACGAACGGGCCGACGGCTTGCAAGTCGGCCTGCGGCAGGAGCCGCCGCACGGTGAAGCCGCCGCCGAGATCGCGGGCCAGCGGCGAGAGGGTCTGCAAGGTGTTCACGGCGTTTTTCGAGGGGTGCCGGCGGCGGCGGGCGGCCAGTGTAGGTGCCGACTAAACTCCGCCGTTGCATTCAGCCGGGACGCCCCTTTCATGAGCCTCAAATGCGGCATCGTGGGCCTGCCGAACGTCGGCAAGTCGACGCTCTTCAACGCCCTCACCAAGGCCGGCATCGCGGCCGAGAACTACCCGTTCTGCACCATCGAGCCCAACGTCGGCATCGTCGAGCTGCCTGATCCGCGCCTGGCCCAGCTCGCGGCGATCGTCAAGCCCGAGCGGATCGTGCCGGCCATCGTGGAGTTCGTGGACATCGCCGGCCTGGTCGCCGGTGCGTCCAAGGGTGAGGGCCTGGGCAACCAGTTCCTGGCCCACATCCGCGAGACCGATGCGATCGTCAACGTGGTCCGTTGCTTCGATGACGAGAACGTGATCCACGTCGCCGGCAAGGTCGATCCGGTGTCCGACATCGAAGTGATCCAGACCGAGCTCTGCCTGGCCGACATGGGCACGGTCGAAAAGGGCCTGCACCGCTACAACAAGGTGGCGCGCTCGGGCGACAAGGAAGCGCAGAAGATCGCCGACGTGCTCGCCAAGTGCATGGCGCAGCTCGACAAGGGCCTGCCGGTCCGCGCCATCGCGTTCAGCAAGGAAGAGCTGGTGCTCGTCAAGCCGCTCTGCCTCATCACCGCCAAGCCGGCGATGTTCGTCGGCAACGTCGACGAGAACGGGTTCGAGAACAACCCGCACCTGGAACGCCTGCGCGAGGTCGCCGCGAAGCAGCACGCGCCGGTCGTGGCCATCTGCGCCAAGACCGAGGCCGAGCTCTCGGAAATGGAAGACGAGGACAAGCTCATGTTCCTGGCCGAGATGGGCCAGACCGAACCGGGCCTGAACCGCCTGATCCGCGCCGCCTTCTCGCTGCTCGGCCTGCAGACGTACTTCACCGCCGGCGTGAAGGAAGTGCGTGCCTGGACCATCCATGTCGGCGACACCGGTCCGCAGGCCGCCGGCGTCATCCACACCGACTTCGAGCGTGGCTTCATCCGCGCCCAGACCATCGCCTTCGACGACTTCATCGCCTTCCGGGGCGAGCAGGGCGCGAAGGACGCCGGCAAGATGCGCGCCGAAGGCAAGGACTACGTGGTCAAGGATGGTGACGTCCTGAACTTCCTCTTCAACGTCTGACCCGCGGGCGATGCAGGCCACGACTTCCGTGCCGCCTGCCACCACCGCCACACCGTCCGCCGGGCCACCGCCCGTCCACTGGCTGCATTGGGGCCGGCCACTGGCGCTGACGACGCTGGCGTGCTTCATTGCCGGTCGCGTCGCGCTCGCGCTTGCGATTGCGCCGGGCTTCGCAGCGCCGGTCGCACTCGGCGCCGGCATCGGCCTCGCCTGCGTGCTCGTGTACGGGAGGCGGATGCTGTTCGGCGTCGGCATCGGTGCCCTGCTGGCGCATTCAGGCCTGGTACCGATGCACGGGCAGGCGGCGGTGGTCACGCTCTGGGCACCGTTGCTTGCCGCAGCGGCTTCGGCCTTGCAGGCGTTCGTCGGCGCCGTGCTGGTGCACCGCTTCGTGAGCCGGCCGCTAACGCTGCCGCTGCCGCGCGACGTCGCCATGTTCTTGCTGGCGTGCCTGGCCAGCAGCGTTGTGGCGCCGACGCTCTCCGCCGCTTTCCTGCTCGCCTCGTCACGCTTGCCGGCCGCGCAGCACGGATTCACCTGGCTGACGTGGTGGGTCGCCGACCTCGCCGGCCTGCTGATCGCCACGCCGATCGCGCTCACGCTCATCGGTCGCCCCAACGCCGAATGGGCACCGCGGCGCATGTCC
>JBDTCA010000109.1:0-5935 GCA_039923815.1 Caldimonas sp.
TCGTTCTGCACCGCGAAGCTGGGCTTGACCTTGTAGCCGAAGATCATCGCCGTGAAGTTGGTCGGCACGCTGCGCACCTTGACGTTGTAGTTGGCCACGGTCTGGATGTACTTGTTGCGGGCCACGGTGATGCGGTTCTCGGTGCCTTCGAGCGTGACCCGAAGGTCCTGGAAGGCGGCGTTCGCCTTCAGGCTCGGGTACTGCTCGGCGACCACCATCAGGCGGCTCAGGGCGCTCGTGAGCTGGCCTTGCGCGGCCTGGAATTTCGCGAACGCCTCGGGATCGTTGATGAGCTCGGGCGTGGCCTGGATAGACGTCGCCCGGGAGCGCGCCTCGATCACCTTGGTGAGCGTTTCCTGCTCGAAGTTGGCCTCGCCCTTGACGGTGGCGACGATGTTGGGCACCAGATCGGCACGACGCTGGTACTGGTTCAGCACGTCGGACCAGGCCGCCTTGACGGTCTCGTCGAGCGACTGGAAGTCGTTGTAGCCGCAGCCCGAGAGCAGCAGCGTGGCAGTGGCGGCGAGCGCGGCGAACCAGCGGCTCGGGGCGGCGATGAACGAAGAGGCGTGGCGCATGGGTCGAGTTCCCTTGAAATGCAGTCGGCGCGATGCTACCGCGCCGGAGCCCGCGCGGCCGTCATCGCCCCGCAGCCGCTGCCTCGGCGCGGGCCAGCACCGGCGGCGGCGGCACCATGCGCTCGAGCTGCTCGCGCAGGTCGGTGCGGCGCTGCCGGGAGATCGGCCGGATGCTCTCGCCGATGACGACGAGGCGGCCGTTGTCGGCCGGCGCGCCTTGGGCGCCACGGGTCAGTTCGAGTTCGGGATTGCGCAGCAGGCCGGCGAGCCACACCGCCTCGGCCGGCCCGAGCGAAGCCGCGTGCTTGCCGAAGTAATGCAGCGCCGCCGCCTCGCCACCGCAGACGCCGTCGCCCCACGGCGCGACGGCGAGGTAAAGCTGGAGCACGCGCGCCTTGCCGAGCGCGCGGTCGAGCTCGACGGCGTAGAGCAGTTCGCGGATCTTGCGCGCCAGGGTTCGGTCGTCACCGGTGTAGAGCAGCTTGGCGAGCTGCTGCGAAAGAGTGCTGGCGCCACGTCGACGCTCCGCGTGCGGCGCTTCGGTCGACCACGCCGCCGCCATCTCGGCCGTGTCGTACCCGGCGTGCTCGTAGAAGCGCTGGTCCTCGGCGGCGATCACGGCTCTCGCCAGCCAGGTGCCATACGGCGAGGCTGAACGCTGCGCCCGTGGCGTGCGGCCACACGACGGCGCCGGCGTGGCGCCGGCGAGCACGTCGGTACCGAGGCCCGCGACGACGACGCCATCGAGCCGTGGCCGCACCGAATAGCGGCCCGAAGGCAGCGCGACGCGGATGGCCGCACCGCCGCGGCCACCGATCCTCGCCACGGCCGCTTCCGGCACGGCGTCACCGAACAAGGCGACAAGATCGGCGAGCGCGGCATCGGCGATGTCGACCTCGAGCCTGGCGTCGCGCGCGCCGAGCCGGACCTGCCAGTTCGCCCGCACCACGCCGACGCGGATCGTGCCGAGCAGCTGGTTCGGCTCGCCCGCCGCGACCGTGAATTCGACGGCGGCGAGGCGGATCGGCCGCGCCGCCAGCGACGCGTTGCCGACGACGCAGGGCGCGCAGGTGACGACGAGCGTGCCGGGCTCGGTACCGGCAGCGACACCGATGCGGCCGTAGCGCGTCGCGGCGCTGCGGCCGGCGAGCAGCCGCATGCCGAGCGGGTGGCTGGCGACGCGGGCGAGCGCCGGGACGCTGATGTCCATGCCGACCGGGCCGAGCGAGACGCGCTGGGACCAGTCGCCTGGCCCGGCGCGCAGCGCGAACAGCGAGACGCCGAAGAGCACCGCAGCGCCGCAGACAGCGAACGCGGCGAGACCGGCGAGCCAGAGCAGCGTGCGGCGAACGACAGGCTTCATGCGGGATTCTCCAGAGGGGTGGCGACCGTGATGGCCTGCCAGGGCCCGTGCGAGCGGCCGAGCTGCGCCGCCCAGAACCAGGCCGAGGCATCGGTGAAGGCGGTGGCGTCGCGGCCGACGATGGGTTCGGCGACGCGGATGCGGCGACCATCGCGTCTCGCGACAAACGTGCGCCAGAGGCGGCCCTCGGCGTCGCGCTCGAGGCGCGCTTCGGCGATTCGGTAGCCGAGGCCGCGGTAGCAATCGGCGGCCGGGTGCAGCATCCGCGTCGGCGCGGTGACGTCGCGCCAGACGACGACGCTGCGCTCGTCGGTGAGGCGGGCGATGCGACCCGGAAAATGCGCGGCGAAACGGGCCTCGACGGTGCCGAGCGCGAGGGGCCGCAGCGGCCTGCCGTCGAGCTCGCGCGGCAGCTCGGTCATGACGGCCGAAGACGCATCGGGCCGATCGATGCCGTGACCGGCGGCGAGCAGCGGCAGCGCGGCGCAGGTCGCGAGCAGCGCAGCGAGCGGGCGACGCCATGCCGACCCAGCCCGCTTCGGCCCGGTGCGGGCACCCGTCGCCGGGGCAGCCAAGGCTGCGCGGCCCACCAGGATCGAGACCGCCACGCACACCGCCGCCAGCACCGCGGCTCCGATCGCCTCGTGCAGCCAGCCCGGCACCACCGCAGCGCGCGCCTCGAGCCCGACCAGCATCGCGTTGCGCACGACGTTGCCGGCCAGAACGATGACGCCGACGCCGGCGACGCGACGCGCGAAGACGCGGTCGGGCAGGCGCGCCCACCAGGCCACCGTGCAGGCGCAGAAGTACGCCATCCACACCATCTGCACGCCCGAGCACGGCGCGTCGACGACGACGAGACGGCCGTCGACTGTCATGGCGCTGCCCTCGCGGCTGGCGCTGAAGCCGGCCGCGCCGAGCAGCCAGGCGCTCGCCTCGGCCGTGACCACGCGCAGCGGAAAGCCGGCGTAGAACTGCATCGACGAGACGACGGGAAGTGCCAGCACGGCGAGCCCGGCGAGCGGCAGGGCCGGCGTGCCCGGCGCCATGAAGGCTCGCAATGCGGCGGCCAGGGCGAGCGCCGCGATCAGGGCGCCGAGCAGCGCCGGACCGGTGGCGGCAACCGTGGCCGAAGCCACGGCGAGAAAGGCGGCCACCGCCAGCCAGCGCCGTGACGGTTCGCGCTGCAGGCTCGGCGCGAGCCTGACCACGGCGACGAGGAGCACCGCGATGGCGGCGAGGCCGAGTGGGTCGTCGGAGCCGTCGACCATCCGCGCCGCGGCCCAGAGGCCGGTCGGCCAGAGTGCGCACGCGAAGGCCGCGAGCCAGAACAGCGCGGCGCTGTTCATCACTGGCGCACTTTGGCTGCCACGCCCATCCGGCGAGCGACCGCCGGCCATGACGCAGCCAGGATCGCCAGCGTCACCAGCAGCGCCAGCCAGGCGGCCGGCTCGGGCGTGCTCGGCACTTCGGCGCCCATGGCCAGGTCGCTCACGCCGGCCGGCATCGGCAGCGGCTGGTTCACCGTCGGCGTCAGCGCCGGGTTGGTGTTGCGCACGATGCGGTCGACGGCGATGAAGCTGGTGTACTGCGTCAGCAGGCCGTAGCGCAGGCCGAGCGCGGTGATCGCGTCCTTCTGCGCGCCGCCGCCTTCGAGCGCTTCCTGGTCGGAGAGCTCGGCGATGCGCTGGCGGGCCCAGAGATGACGCAGCGACGACGAGTGCGTGTCTTCGCGACCCGAGGCCGCGACTTCCGTGCGGTAGGCGCCATCGGCGGCGCGGCCTTCGACGACGAGCCTGGCCGCGGCCACCTGCGACGCCTCGCCTCGCCACTTGCCGAACACGATCACCGGCCGGCCGCCGAGCACGTCGGGCAGCTGCGCCGGCAGCACGTCGTAGGTGTCGAGGCCTTCGAAGCTCGCCTTGACCTGCGTCAGCACCGGGCTGTCGATCATGCGGCGCAGGCGATCGGCCTCGGCGGCCGCCTCGGCCGGCTTGGTGACGATGAAGGCCTCGCCCTGGCCGGCCCGCGCGATGCCTTCGATCAGGTGGCGGTTGATGCTGCTGCCGATCCCGAACGCGAACACGTTGGCCTGGCCGAGGTTCTTGCGAACGAGCGCGAAGACCTCGTTCTCGACCGTGACGTAGCCGTCGGTGACGAGGATCACCGAGCGCGACACGTCGGGCTGCCTGGGCATCGTCGCGATGCGCTTGAGCGCCGGCACGATCTCCGTGCTGCCGCTGCCGCCCATCTCGCGGATGGTCTGCATGGCGCGCTCGATGTTGGCACGCGTCGCCGGCACCGACTCGGGCGCCAGCAGCTTGTTCGAGCCGGAGAACAGCATCACGTTGAAGGTGTCGCTCGGGCGCAGCGAGCCGATCAGCTTGTCCAGCAGCACCTTCGCGGTCTCGAGCGGGTAGCCGTGCATCGAGCCGGAGATGTCGACCACGAAGATGTAGTCGCGCGGGTTGATCTGCACCGCAGGAATCGCCTTAGGCGGCAGCGCCATGGCGAGAAAGAAGTTCTCGTCCTGGCCGCGAAAGAGCATCAGGCCCGACTCGATGCGGTCGCCGGCGAGGCGATAGGCGAGGATGAAGTCGCGATCGTTGCCTGGCCGCGGATTCGCGGCGTCGACCTTCTTCAGCGCCAGCGTCGCATGCGTGGTGCCGACGCCAGCGATCTCGACGTCGTGCGAGCTCGACGCCACCTCCTTGACGGCCACCGGCGAATCGAGCGTCACGTGCAGGTCGAACGCGGTCTCGCTGGCGACGCCACTCTTCAGGTACGGCGTGGCGACCCATTTCTGGCCGGCGGCTTCGCCCTGCGGCGAGTTGTATCGCGGGCCGACCACCGTCGGGAAGACGAATCCGTACTGCGCGTCGCGCGGCGTCAGCAGCTCGGTATAGCGCAGCTCGACGGCGACGTCGTCGCCCGGAAGGATGTTGGCGACGTTCATCTCGAACACGTTCGGCCGGTGCTGCTCGAGCAGCGCACTCGTCCGGCCCTCCTTCTTGGCCGTCTCGTATTCGATGCGCGCCTGCTGCTTCTCGCGGATGTTGGCGACCAGCAACCGCTCGCCGAGGCGCACGTTCATCGCGTAGACGGCGGCGCCGGTCGAACCCGGAAAGACGTAGCGCGCCTCGATCGGCCGCTGGCCTTCGTTGCGGTAGCGCTGCGTCACCGTGACATCGGCGATGACGCCGGCGATGCGCACATCCACCTGCGTCGATTTCAGCGGCAGCCGGTCGGTGCCGGGCTCGCTGCTCGCGACCTGGAAGTAGGGCGACTCCGGCTTCGGTGCGTCGGAGTCGTAGGCCTCGGCGGGCGACCATGCCAGCAGCATCAGCGTCGCGACCAACGCCACCACGACAGCGGCCAGCACGCGGCCGGATTCGCTCAGCGGCCACATCAGCCTCAGGCTCGGATTTCTCGGGTTCGATGGCATGGTTTCTTCTCCTCGTTGCAGCGCCCACGGCGGGCTGAGCGAACGATCCCGCGCCAAGGCGAAGCCGGTTCGAAGGCCGCGGCCGACTCTGTGAAGCCGCGGTGAAGCGAAGGCGCGCAGCGCGACAATCGCGGCCATGAACGACACCGCTTTCAGCCTCCACGGACCGGCCGAGGCGCGCACCGCGCTCGTCCTCGACTCACCGCATTCCGGCTTCGATTTCCCGGCCGATTTCCACTCGGTGCTGAGCGAGTTCGAGTTGCGCGAAGGCGAGGACTGCTTCGTCGACCAGCTCTGGATGCCGGCCACCGAGCGCGGCGTCGGCCTCATCGCCGCACGGGTGCCGCGCACGTATATCGACGCCAACCGCCACGCCGGCGACATCGACCTCGAGTTGATGGCGGGCGGTCACTGGCCGGGCGATCTCGTGCCGAGCGGCAAGGGCCGTCTCGGCAAGGCGCTGATCTGGCGCACGCTCGACGACGGCCGGCCGATCTATGCGCGCAAGCTCGGCGCCGCTGAGGTGCAGCGCCGCATCGACCGTTTCCA
>JBDTCA010000110.1:0-4984 GCA_039923815.1 Caldimonas sp.
CACTGGGGCGCAACCACCCAGGACGTGACCGACACCGCCACGGTGCTGCAGATGCGCGATGCGCTTGCCCTCGTGGAGGCCGATCTGCAGGGGATCGGCGATGCCCTGGCCGGGCTCGCCCGCAAGCATCGCGACACGCCGATGGTCGGCCGCACCAACCTGCAGCAGGCGGTGCCGGTGACCTTCGGCTTCAAGATGGCCGGCCTCCTGTCGGCCGTGGCTCGCCATCGCGAACGACTCGCGCAGCTGCGGCCACGCCTGCTGCAGGGCGAGTTCGGTGGCGCGGCAGGCACCCTGGCGTCGTTGCCTCGGCTGGCACTCGAGACGCAGGAGGCGCTCTGTGCCGAGCTCGGCCTGGCGCAGCCCGTGATCGCATGGCACACGCAGCGCGACACCATTGCCGAGGTCGGCGCCTTTCTCGGCCTCGTCGGCGGCACGCTCGGCAAGCTGGCGATGGACGTCAAGCTGTTGATGCAGACGGAGGTCGGCGAGGTCTTCGAGCCGTTCGTGCACGGCCGTGGCTCGTCGAGCACGATGCCGCAGAAGCGCAACCCGATCTCGTGCACCTATATCCATGCGCAGATCTCGGTGGTGCGCCAGCACGTGGCGGCGCTGCTCGACGCCATGGTCGGCGACCACGAACGCTCGACGGGGCCGTGGGAGATCGAGTGGATCGTGTTGCCGGAAGCGTTCTGCCTGCTCGCCGGCGCCCTGGCGCAGTCACGCACCCTCGTCGAAGGCCTCGAGGTCGATGCCGACCGCATGCGCGCCAACCTCGACCTCACGCACGGCCTCGTCGTCTCGGAGGCGGTGATGATGGGGCTGGCGCCGTCGATGGGTCGCGAGCGTGCCCACGACCTCGTCTACGACCTTTGCCGCGCCGCCATCAAGGAAGACAGGCCGCTGCTCGAGTTGCTGCTCGGCGACGTCGAGATCACCGCCCACGCGACGCCCGAGCAGCTGGCGACGATGTGCGACCCGGCCGCGTATCTCGGCCAGTCGGGCGCAATGGTCGACCGGGTACTCGCGCGCTGGGGTTGAGCCGAATGGCAGGGCGAGGGCGCCATCCGATCCACGCCATGCCGTTCGACGACGAGATCGCCGACAACCTCGCCGCCGAGTACGCGGAGCAACCGTACGGTCGGAGATTCCAGGCCCGTCGCAAGGCCCTGGCTCGCGACGCGATGCTCGTCGTCACCGGCCAATCGACGCTGCACGTCGATGCCGCGCCCGCAGTGACGCGGCGAATGCTCTGGCTCTACTCCTGGACAACCGTGGGCGACGCCATCATGGATCTGGCACCCCGCGATCTCCTGCCGGCCGGCGTGGCGGTCGAGCTGCTCATCGCGCCGGCACTGGCGCCGCTGTTCGCGACCGACCGGCGCTTCGCCGCCGTCCACACCGACATAGCCGCGTGTGCGGCCGAGACCGACTTCGTGCTGCTCGACAGCCTGCGCACGAGTTCGATTCGACTGAAGATGACGCACTTCCCAAAGGCATTTTTCGCAACCATGCGCGGCCACCACACGGGCGAGCGTTTCGACCGGGTCGCCTTTGCCGACCGGCGCTTGCGCCAGCTGTTTCGCCTGCCCACCGGTCTTGTCGAATCGCCCCGCATCGACCTCGGCAGCGATGAGCCGCCGCCGCGCGGTGACTCCCGCTTCCGGGTCGGCGTTGCCCTCGGCTCGCGGGTGCCGAAGAAGCTCTATCCGCACTGGGGCCGCGTGCTGGACAGTTTGGTGGCAGGCTGGCCGTCGACGCTGCCTGCGCCCGAGTTCGTGCTGCTCGGTCAGGGCGAATCGGCGCAGGCGCAGCGGGGCGAGGTCGAAGCGGCCACGTCGCGGCTGATGATCCGCTCGCTCGTTGACGGCGGCTCGCTGCGCAAGACGGCGATCGACCTCGCCGCGTGCGATGCCTTTCTCGGCGTCGACGGTGGCCTGATGCACGTCGCCGTCGCCGTCGGCACGCCCGGGCTGGCCCTGTTCACACGCATCGATCCAGCGTACTTCCTGCGACCGGAGAGCACGATGACACCACTGGCAACGGCCGGCGAGCTCGCTGCCGTCGAGCCTTCCGAAGTCACGGCAGCCTTCCTGGCCGCGCTGCCGCGCCTCTGCAGCAACCGAGGTCGAGCGACTGGCTAGCCCGAGCGGGCCGCGGCCATTGCGTCGAGCACGGCGGCGGCCACGCGGTCCGGCGCGATCGCGCTGACATCACGGGTCCCGGAGCGCAGCGCATGGCACGCCGCATCCAGCGGCACCCGCCACGCGGGGTCGATGCTCGAATCGAACAGCGCCACCACCGGGGTCGACGTCGCGAAGGCGAGATGCATGAGCCCGCCGTCGGCACAGGCAACGACGCGCGCTTGCCGCATTGCCCGCCAGGTGCCGTGAAGGTCGGTCGAAGCGACGAGGTCGAGCACGTCGGCGCCGGTGCCAGCGAGGCGCTGCACGACAGCGTCGCGGTCGGCGCGGGCGTTGGCACTGCCGAGCAGCACGAAGCGCTCGACACCGCTCGCGTGCAGCCGCGCCGCGACCTCGGCCCACTGCGCATAGCTGCGCTCCGCGCGCACGCCGCCCAGGGCCATTGCCACGCGGGGCGGCTCCTGCCACGCGCCGTCATGTTCGCCGCCTTCCAGCCACAACTTCTGTCGTGAGTGACGCCGCTCGGCGGCATCGTCGAGCCCGATGCCGAGCCGTTCCGCGAGCCGCCGCGTCGCCAGCAGGCCGCGGTGATAGTCGTAGCCCAGGTAGTCGCCCTTGATCGACAACCAGGGCAGGGCGGGCAGCCGGCGGCGCTTGGCGGCGAGCGCTTTCCAGGCCCGGCTGTCGACGACGACGAAGTCGTAGCGGCCCGGCTCGATGGCCGTTTCGTCGTCGAGCACGCGCGTGAACCCACGGTCGCCGGCGAACAGCGCGGCAATGGTGGCAGGCGCGAGCAGATCGAGGGCGATGCCGCGCTCGGCGAGCAGGCTGCGCGGCGCCAGGTCCATGAGCGCGTCGCCGATCTGCGGCGCTTCGGCGTGGATCCAGAGGGCGCGCGTCCAGGCCGGATCGATTCGCTCGCACTCGAACTTGCGCTGGCCGCTGGCCGCCAGTTCGACGCTGCGGCGCGCGATCCGAAAGGCGATCTTCAGCGGCCCCTTGCGGGCGAGATAGGCCGCGTCGTCGGCGGCGACCGGGTGCGAGATCGGCTGGCGGGTGCCGCGCCGGACGAGCCGGTCGAGCGCGCCGAAGCGAGCGCCCGCCGGTGCCGTCACCGCTTCTCTTTGGGCACGCGCCCCATCAGGTAGAACTCGTCGTTCGGGCGCATCGACGTGAAGTTGGCCATCCGGTTCGAGAGGCCGAAGAGAGCGGTGATGCCGGCGATGTCCCAGGCGTCCTCATCGCTGAAGCCGTGTTCGCGCAGCGCCGCCAAGTCGTCGTCGCCGAGCGCAGCCGAATCGTCGCAGACCTTCATCGCGAAGGCCAGCATCGCTTTTTGCCGCGGCGTGATGTCGGCCTTGCGATAGTTCACCGCCACCTGGTCGGCCACGAGCGGCTTCTTCTCGTAGATGCGCAGGATCGCGCCGTGAGCGACAACGCAGTAGAGGCAGCCGTTGGCGCCGCTGGTGGCGACGATGACCATCTCCTTCTCGCCCTTCGTGAGGCCCGATTCGCGCAGGAGGAGCGCGTCGTGGTAGGCGAAGAATGCGCGGAACTCGGCGGGCCGGTGCGCAAAGGCGAGGAAGACGTTGGGCACGAAGCCGGCCTTTTCCTGCACCTTGAGGATCTTGGTGCGGATGTCCTCGGGAAGATCGGCGAGGGCGGGCACCGGAAAGCGGCTGATCGGTGGCGAGGTGTGGGTGTGGGCGTCTGTCATGGGTGGATCCTCGATCAGGTTCTGAATTGCAGCGAGTGGAGGCGAGCGTACAGGCCGCCGGCGGCGAGCAGCTCGGCGTGCGTGCCTTGCTCGGCGACGCGGCCGGCATCGAGCGCGACGATTCGGCTGGCGCCCTCGATCGTCGAGAGGCGGTGCGCGATGACGAGGCTGGTGCGGCCCTTCATCAGCGTCTCGAGCGCTTGCTGGACGAGCCGCTCCGATTCCGAATCGAGCGCCGAGGTCGCCTCGTCGAGGATGAGGATGGGTGCGTCCTTGTAGATGGCGCGGGCAATCGCCAGGCGCTGGCGCTGGCCCCCGGACAGCTCGTTGGCGTTGTGGCCGACGAGGCTGTCGATGCCCTGCGGCAGGCGTTCGGCGAAGTCGAGCAGGTTGGCCGCACGCAGCGCCTCGCGAACGCGCTCGCGGTCGACGTCGCCGCCCAGCGCCACGTTGGCGGCAACGCTGTCGTTGAAGAGCGAGACATCCTGGCTGACGAGGGCGAACTGGCGGCGCAGCGCCGCCACGTCCCAGTCGGCGAGGGCGACGCCGTCGAGGCGGACGACGCCGGTGGTGGGCTCGATGAAGCGCGGCAGCAGGTTCACGACCGTCGTCTTGCCGGCGCCGGACGGTCCGACCAGCGCCACGGTTTCGCCGGGTGCGATGTGCAGCGTCACGGCATCGAGCGCCGGGCCTTGGTCGGCGCGATAGGCGACGCTCACGCCCGCCATCTCGATGCGGCCGACGGCACGGCCGGGGTCGTGGCTGCCGCCGTGCTCGGCCGGCGTCTCGCTGATCAGCTTCACACCGCGCTCGATCGCCGCCAGGCCGCGCGTGATCGGCGCCGAGATCTCGGCGAGGTGCTTCAGGGGCGAGATCAGCTGCATGAGGGCGACGATGAAGGCGACGAAGCCGCCGACCGTGGTCTTGTCGTGGCCGCTTTGCCAGAGCCCGATCGTCATCACCGTGGCCAGCGCCACCGAGGCGATCACCTGCGTCAGCGGCGTCATGGTGGCGGCGGCGATGATGGCCTTGAGCGACGTGCGACGCAGCCGCTCGCTGACGTCGTGAAAGCGCGTCGCCTGGGCCGGACCGGCGGCGTGCAGGCGAACGCTGCGCCACGCGT
>JBDTCA010000111.1:0-6984 GCA_039923815.1 Caldimonas sp.
CCATGGTGCCGAAGGTGGCGATCTGGCTGACGGCGTCGCGGCCGTACTTGGCCTTGACGTAGTCGATGACGCGGTCGCGGTTGGCCTGGCAGAAGTCGATGTCGAAGTCGGGCATCGAGACCCGCTCGGGATTCAGGAAGCGCTCGAACAGCAGGTTGTAGCGAAGCGGATCGAGGCCGGTGATGTGCAGCGCATAGGCCACCAGCGAGCCGGCCCCCGAGCCGCGCCCGGGCCCGACCGGGCAGCCGTTGTTCTGGGCCCAGTTGATGAAGTCGGCCACGATCAGGAAGTAACCCGGGAAACCCATCTTCAGGATGGTCTCGATCTCGAACTCGAGGCGAAAGGCGTAGCGCGGCCGCTCGCGCTCACGCACGTCGGCGTCGGGGTAGAGGCGCGCCAGGCGCAATTCGAGACCCTCGTGCGATGCGATCCGGAAATACTCGGCCATCGGCACGGGCGCACCGGCACGCAGCGGCGTCGTGAAGTCGGGCAGCTGCGGCTTGCCAAGCACCAGGCTCAGGTTGCAGCGGCGGGCGATCTCGACCGTGTTGGCGAGCGCACTCGGCAGGTCGGCGAACAAAGCCTCCATCTCGGCCTGGCTCTTGAAGTACTGGTCGCGCGTGAAGCGCTTGATGCGCTTGGGGTTGCCGAGCATCTCGCCCTCGGCCACGCACACACGCGCCTCGTGGGCCTCGTGGTCGTCGGCATTCTGGAACTGCACCGTGTGCGTGGCCACCACCGGCAGGCCGAGACTCGCGGCCAGCTCGACGGCGGAGCGGAGATGCGCCTCGTTGCCCGGCAGGCCGATCCGCTGCACCTCGACGTAGAAGCGACGCGGAAACCACGCCTGCAGACGCTCTGCGAGGGCGCGCGCCCTCGCCGCGTCGCCCGCCAGCAGGGCGTAGCCGAGCGAGCCGCTGTCGGCGCCCGAGAGCACGATGAGTCCGTCACCACGCTGGCGCAGCCAGTCCCATTTCAGCAAGGCATGGCCGCTGGCCGCGTTCTCGAGCCAGCCGCGTGAAATCAGGTCGCAAAGGTTCAGGTAGCCGGTGCGGTTCTGGACCAGCAGCACGAGCCGGCTCGCACCTTTCTCGCTGCCTTCGGGCTCCATGCAGACCTCGACGCCGATGATCGGCTTGACGCCGGCATCGCGACACGCGGTGTAGAACTTGACGGCGCCGAAGAGGTTGCTGACATCGGTGATGGCGAGCGCGCCCTGGCCGTCGGCGGCGGCAGCGGCGGCCACGCTGTCGATCCGCAGGGTGCCGTCGACGACCGAAAATTCGGTGTGCGCGCGCAGATGAACGAAAGCCATGCGGACCATTCTAGAGAGCAGGGCATGTCGATTGCTTTCGCGCCCGGAGGCGTGGGATTTCGAGTTGGGCTAGGCTTTGCGAGCGCAGGGGCCGGGCCTGCGACCACTCGCCCAGGCGAGCATTCGACCGAGGAACGGAATGAGCATGAACCCAAGGGTGGCGACCGGCGCATCGACACACAGCCCGCTCGCGGCGCGCTATGTGCAGGTTCGCCAAGCCAGCGTCGACCTCGCCGCACCGCTCTCGCCCGAGGATTGCCAGGTCCAGTCGATGGCCGACGCCAGCCCGACCAAGTGGCATCTGGCGCATATCACCTGGTTCTTCGAGACCTTCCTTCTCGAGTGCCACGCAACTGATTACAAGCCCTTCGATCCCGCGTTTCGTGTTCTCTTCAACAGCTACTACCAGGGCGTCGGCGAGCAGTTTCCGAGGGCCCGTCGCGGCCTGGTGACGCGGCCCACGCTGGCCCAGGTGTGCGACTACCGCGCCCACGTCGACGACGCCATGCGGGCCCTGCTCGCCGCGCATGCCGGCGACCCCGGGATCGAGTCGCTCGTCATGCTCGGGTTGCAGCACGAGCAGCAGCATCAGGAGCTGCTGCTCACCGACATCAAGCACGCACTGTCGTTCAACCCGATGTCTGCGGCGTACGCCAGGCGCTGGCCGATGGCGCAGGTGCGTACGCAGCCATTGCGCTGGTTCGGCCACGCCGGTGGCCTCGTCGAGATGGGACACATGCCTGCCAGCGACGGCGACTTCTGCTTCGACAACGAAACGCCCCGTCACCGTGCCTGGACCGATCCCTTCGAGATCGCGTCGCGGCCGGCTTCCTATGGCGACTACCTCGCCTTCATGGACGACGGCGGCTATCGCCGGCCCGATCTCTGGCTTTCGATGGGCTGGGACTGGGTCAGCGCCGGCCGACATGAAGCGCCGCTGTACTGGCACCGCGGCGAAGGCACAGGCAAGGGCGAAGGCCGTTGGTTCAATCACACCTTGCAGGGCACGGTCGAGGTCGACGCGCAGACGCCGGTGTGTCACCTGAGCTTTTTCGAGGCCGACGCGTTCGCTCGCTGGTCGGGCGCACGGCTGCCGAGCGAGCTCGAATGGGAGCTTGTCGCACGCCGCCTGCGGGCGCCGGTCGGGGGCAACTTCGCCGACCGTGGCGCATTTCATCCGATGCCGCTGACGTCGACCGTGGACAACGAGCCGCTGCAGATGTTCGGCGATGTCTGGGAATGGACGCGCTCCCCTTACCTGCCCTACCCCGGCTATCGCCCGCTGCCGGGTGCCCTCGGCGAATACAACGGCAAGTTCATGTGCAACCAGTTCGTGTTGCGCGGCGGTTCGTGCGCGACGCCTTCCGGCCACGTGCGCGCCAGCTATCGAAACTTTTTCCCGCCCGACGCGCGGTGGCAGTTCAGCGGTGTTCGCCTGGCCAGGGATTCCTGACCCGGCGCAGTACCGGGCGCGTGCCGGGCCAGGTCAGGCCAGATCGAAAACCAGCACCTCGGCCTGCTCGCCGCGAGCCAGCGTGAGCTCCGCCTCGTGCTCGAAGCGAAGCGCGTCGCCGGCGCCGAGGCGCTGGCCGTTGACCTCGACGCTGCCGCGAACGACGTGCACATAGGCCTTGCGAGCCGGATCGAGAGCGCGCTCGATGTGCTCGTCACCGCTGATGAGAGCGGCCGAGATCGACGCATCGGCGTGCAGCGTGACGGAGTCGTCGCGGCCATCGGGTGAAGCAACGAGGCGCAGCACGCCACGCTTGGAGGCGGCATCGAAGTGCTTCTGCTCGTAGCCGGGTGCGATGCCACGCACCTCGGGCTCGATCCAGATCTGCAGAAAATGCGTGGCCTGCGTCTGCGAGTGATTGAACTCGCTGTGGCGCACGCCGCTGCCGGCGCTCATTCGCTGCACGTCGCCCGGCCGGATGACGCCGTCGGCGCCACCGCCCGAGCCGGTGCCGATGCTGTCCTGGTGGGCGAGTTCGCCGTCGAGCACGTAGCTCACGATTTCCATGTCGCGGTGGCCGTGGGTGCCGAATCCCTTGCCGGCCGCCACGCGGTCTTCGTTGATGACGCGCAGGTTGCCGAAGCCCATGTGATCGGGGTCGTGGTAATCCGCGAACGAGAAGCTGTGGCGGCTCTTCAACCAGCCGTGATCGGCCAAACCGCGATCGGAAGATTTGCGAAGGGTGATCATCTGTTCGTCTCCTTGAAAGCCAATGTAGGCGCTGCATGGCGGACCACCAGCGTCGGCCGGTTGTCGCCTGCGTTCAAATAAGATGAAGCTCGGAGAACCCATGAACGAGCCACGCAATGCACTCACCCCCGAGGCGCTGACCATGCTGGTCGCCATCGCGCAGAGCGGCAGTTTCGCTGCGGCTGCGCGCCATCTCGGCAAGGTCCCGTCGGCGCTGACGTACAGCGTGCGCCAGCTCGAGGATGCGCTCGACGTGCTGCTCTTCGATCGCAGTTCGCGCCAGGCGCAGTTCACCGCGGCCGGGCAGGAGCTGCTCGATGAAGGGCGCCGCCTGATCGAGCAGATCGACGCCGTGGCCAATCGCGTCAAACGCGTCGCCACGGGCTGGGAGGCGCAGCTGAGCATCGCCGTCGACGACATTCTTTCGCCGACCACGATCCTCGAGCTCTGCGAGGCGTTCTACGAGCCGTCGCCACCGACGCGGCTGCGAATCCGCGCCGAAGTGCTTGCCGGCACGTGGGAGGCGCTCGTCACCGGCCAGGCTGATCTCGCCATCGGCGTCGGTACCAGTCGCGAATTGCCGAGCGGCTTCGCGATGAAGGAACTCGGCGCGATCGCGTTCGTTTTCGCCGTCGCGCCACATCACCCGCTGGCCGCGGCCACCGAGCCGATCGACGACGCCGAGCTGGTGCGCCACCGCGCCGTCGCCGTGGCCGATTCCGCGCAGCGCCTGGCGCCGATCACGGTCAACCTCCTGCCGGGCCAGGACGTCCTCACCGTCAGCGACATGCGCGCCAAGATCGACGCGCTGCTGCGCGGACTCGGCTGCGGCTTCGTGCCGGAACCGATGGCGCGCGACCACGTCGCCGCCGGCCGCCTCGTTGCCAGGCAGGTGCAGCGCGTACAGGTCGCGCCACGGCTGGGCTATGCGTGGCGGCAGCCGGCGCCAGGTCAACATGCCAGGGCCAGGCCGGCCGATGGCCTGGCGCTGCGCTGGTGGCTCGACCATCTCGAACGACCGACGACGCGACGCGCCCTGCTCGAACGCCACGGCAGCCGGGTCGGCGGTCAGCTCGAAGCGGGCACCGGCGGCTGAGCCGGGTCGACATGGCGTCGAGCTACGTGGGCCGTTTCGCGCCGACCCCGTCCGGCGCGCTGCACGCTGGCTCCCTGGTCGCGGCGCTGGCATCGTGGCTCGATGCTCGCGCCCATGGCGGCCAAGGGCTGGTGCGCATCGAAGACCTCGACAGGCCACGCAACGTGGCCGGTGCACGCGAGGCGATCCTGGCGCAGCTCGACCGCTGCCAGCTGCGGCCCGATGGCGAGGTCAGCCTGCAGTCGAACCACACCGCGCGTTACGAAGCGGCGCTGCAACGCCTCGTGGCTGGCGGAGCCGCCTATCCGTGCGCGTGCAGCCGCCGCGACCTCGACGACGGCGTCTATCCCGGTACGTGCCGGCTCGGCCTCGGCGGCAGGCCAGCGCGGTCGTGGCGCCTGCGAACCGGCGCCGGTACCGTGGCCTGGACCGACCGCCGGCTCGGTCCGCAGCAACAGGATGTGGCCGCCGAGGTCGGCGACTTCGTGCTCCGGCGTGCCGACGGCATCTGGGCCTACCAGCTCGCCGTCGTCGTCGACGATGCGGCACAGGGTGTGACCGACGTGGTGCGTGGCGCCGACCTCGCCGACAACACGGCCCGCCAGGTCGTCCTGCAACGCTGTCTCGACCTGCCCTCGCCACGCACTCTTCACGTGCCGCTCGTGCTGGGTGCCGATGGCGCCAAGCTCTCCAAGCAGAACGGTGCGACGGCGGTCGATCTCGGCGTGCCACTGGCTGCGTTGCGCGAGGCCGGCACCGTGCTGGGCCTGCATGCCGACAGCACGGGAGTCGCACGGTGGCTGGAGCAAGCAGTCGTGCAATGGCGGCAGCAGTTCGTGCGCTGACGCGAAGAGCCGTTGCGCTGGCATCATTCCGGTCATGCGCCGACACGGCGCCCTCCTGATCCATCACTGAAAGACCGACATGCAAAGCACCGACTCCGGCCTGCAATACGAAGACACGACCCCTGGCACCGGCGCCACGGCTGCGGCCGGCCGCCCGGTCTCCGTGCACTACACCGGCTGGCTCTACAACGACGGCGTCAAGGGCGCCAAGTTCGATTCGAGCAAGGACCGCAACGACCCGTTCGAGTTCGATCTCGGCGCCGGCATGGTGATTCGCGGCTGGGACGAAGGCGTCCAGGGCATGCAGGAAGGCGGCACGCGCGTGCTCGTCATTCCGCCCGAGCTCGGCTACGGCGCCCGGGGTGCCGGCGGCGTCATTCCGCCGAACGCGACGCTGATGTTCGAGGTCGAGTTGCTGCGAGCCTGACGAGCCTCATTCGTGCCGGTTCGCTACGACATCACGCACACCACCGTCTACCGGTATCGCCAGCCGGTGCGGTTCGGTGAACACCGCGTGATGTTCAGGCCGCGCGACAGCCACGACCTGCGCGTGCTTGCCACCGATCTCGACATCAGCCCCGAGTCGTCGGTGCGCATGATCCAGGATCCGCTCTCGAATTCGGTGGCGCTGGTGCAGCCGCTTTCGCACGCCGATACGCTGAAGATCGTGTGCAGCTTTCGAATGGAGCATGCGCACAGCAACAACCTCGAACTGCCGCTGTCGCCGCACGCCGAGATCTACCCATTCGCCTACACGCTCGAAGAGCGCTACGACCTCGAGCACTACCTGCGGCCGTACCACGACGACCTCGAAGGCACGCTCACCGCGTGGGCGAGGCAATTCATCCGGACCGACGGGCCGACCGGCAGTCGCGAGCTCCTGATCGCGATGACGCAGAGCATTCGCGACACCTTTCGCTACGAGTCGCGAGACGAAGAGGGGACGCAGACGCCGCAACGCACGATCGAGCGCGGCAGCGGCTCCTGTCGCGACTTCGCCCTGCTGATGATGGAGGCGGCACGCCGGCTCGGCTACGCGACGCGCTTCGTCTCGGGCTATCTCTACGATCCCGCGCTCGACGGTCGCGGCGCCGCCTCGAGCGTCGGCGTGCTGGGCGCCGGCTACACGCACGCGTGGCTGCAGGCCTACCTGCCCGGCGCTGGCTGGCTGCCGTTCGATCCGACCAACAACCTGCTCGGCGGCACGTCGCTCATCCGCGTCGGCGTCGCCCGCGATCCCTCACAGGCAGCGCCGATCTCGGGCAGCTGGTTCGGCGAGACCGACGACTACCTGGGCATGTCGGTCGGCGTCACCGTGCAGCGGCTCTGAGGCCGCCGCACCCACGCGAAGACCTCAGCGGGCGAAGCCGTCCGGACGTGAACGCTGCGGCTTGGCGCGACCCTTGAACGCTGCGGGACCCGGACGACGCGGCGGCGCACCACGGTCGTCGCGCGGCGGCAGCGAGCGGTCGAACGGGTTGCCGCGCGGGGCCGAATCGGCTCGGCGCTCGGGCGGCCGGCGCAC
>JBDTCA010000112.1:0-6769 GCA_039923815.1 Caldimonas sp.
TGCCACACCGTCTTGCGGGCCAGGCAGATCGCGCCGTCTTCACTCAACTCCGAGCCGGGATAGCGCGTGGGCACCAAGGCAACGGTTTCACCGCCGTTCGCGAACATCAGCGTAGCCGGCATCCAGACGCAGTCGCGCAGGTCGGCAGGCGGATCGAAAACGATGCTGCTCAAGCGCGAATACGGAACCCAGTAATAGCGACCGGCGACGCAGGCCTCGATCACCGGGCCGAGCCGCGAGTCACCGTCGGCGATCCATTTGAACGCCTCGCCGTCGACACGGCCCGTGACTTCCGGCGCGGCATCGAAAGCCCGCCCGGCGAGGTCGTCGGCCATGGCAACGTTGCCCTGGCCCTTCTGGAGCAACGATTCGATCAGCAACGCGAGCCACTCGTCGGGCTGTCCGAAAACCATCGGCGTCCGCTCGCCCGCGAACACCTTGGCGCGCATCAGCTCGCAGCGGATGGCGTGACCCACGGTCTCGCGCATGGCCGAGGTTTCGGAGTCCATGTCGGCAACGACGTTGAGCTGCGTGTGGGCACGCTCCCACTGGCCGAGAACGCACAGAAGCTGTGACAAGAAAATTCGCAGCTTCGCATCGGCCGGCCTGGCGCGAACCGCATTGGTCAGCTGGGCAAGCGCAGCGCGCGGATCGCCAGCTCGCAATGCGCTTTCGGCGTCGGTTCGAGGATCAGTCATGGCGGCGTGGCCCGGCTCAGAATCCGTGGCCGCAATCTGTGCAGAAGCGGGCCTGCCGAGCCATGGTCGCTCCACAGGACGGACAACTTTTGTGGGTGCTGGCCATGTCGAAGCCGCATTCATGACAAAAGCGACCGCCTTGCGACGGCACCTGGCAATTTGGACACACCGCAGCCGACGCCGCGGCAGATCCGCCGCCTCGCGATCCGCCACCCGCGGTCTCGCACTTGATGCAGTTCCCACTCGACTCGTTGAAGCAGTTGGCACAAACCATCGAGTGACAACTGCCGCACTTCTCGTAACGCTGAGCTGCCAGTGCCTGGGCTTCGACAAGCGCTTCCTGCCGGGCCTTGCTGCCACGCATCTCGACCGTGGAACCACTGGCGAGACCGAGCTTGTAGACGATGCTGGTGAGCGCCCCGATCTTGTAGAACTCGTTGATGAGGTAGCCGAACTTGCGAAAGAGCCCCGCGGCCTGGCCCTGTCGATAGGGCTTGAACGGCGATTTCCATGTGTCGCCGCAACTCGCGCATGTGAACTCGAACTGGAAGCCCGCACCCACCTCACCCAGCGGGGTGCTGAGATCGACGTAATTTGTCATCGCCATGATTGCAAGCTCGCCGGTCGCAAGGGTTAGAACAACACCGTCTTCTTCATCTTGAAGACACGGGCCGTCCCTTGCGTGATGCCGTTCGAAACGCCCGCGGCGGGCCGGTTCTTGTAGACGTAGTCGACCGTCTCGTACGACGCGGTCCAGGTCTCGCGCATGTCCGCCATGGTCTCGGACACGTCGACCGACAAGTCATAGTTGGTCAACGTGACGTGGCCAAAGGTGACGACGAGGGTGACCGGTGCATTGCTGGAACGGTGATGGAGCGTGACGACCGCGCGCGGCATCACTTCGCCGCCCTTCATCGAATTGAGCAGCTGCGTGCTGGCGAGGTCGACGCCCTTGCGGAACGTGAAGTTGAGCTTGTCGCCGTCCTCGCCCTTCTTCTTGGACGCCACGTCGACCTCAGCGTCGGCGGTGTCAGCGGCCCCGTCAATCTTCTTCTGCGCCTCGCTGGCTTGCTTCAGTCTGGCCATGACCTGCTTGTCGCGCTCGATCTGCGTCAGGCGGGTGTTCTTGTGAATGTCGCCGACAGCGCGTATCAGTGCCCCCTCGGCGTAGGGGCTCTTCGTCCCCGCAGCCGAAGCGGCCACCACCGCAGCTGAGGGAGAAGACGTGCCGCCCTTGCCACCGTCGATCTTTTCATCGTGGATGAGCTGCCAGCTCCATTCGTCCAACTCGATCTGCTTTTCGAACGGGAATGGCACCGCTTCGCCGATCACGGGCACCATCGACGAGCGCAAGATCAGCAGATAGGCTTCGGCAACGGAATTGGCCATCGCTCAGCCCAAAGGAGAGGCCGGAGCCTTCGCCGGCGTCACGTAGAAGAACGGGTTCGTCGGGATGTTGTCCTTGCCAAGCACCTTGAGATAGCTGATCACGATCGACTTGAAGTCGAGCGTGACTTCCTCCTTGACCTCGACGGCATTGCCGCTGGCGACCATCTTCAGGTCCACGCTGGTGATGAAACCATCTGCGGCCACGAGCGTGAAGCCAGGCTGGTGGATGCCCCGCCCGCCGTGCTTGATGTTGAGCACCGTGATCGAGGCTGAAATGATCGGCAGGTGGTTGTCCAGACACGTGTGAATCATGGCCGAAGCGACGTCGAATCGCTTCTCGAACGTGAGCTTGCCCAGTTCCAGGTTGATGCCGCCCAGACCGAGCATTGACAGGCCCTTGCTCTTCAGCGATGCCGCGCCAAAGCCTCCTTTGACGTACGCCTCGGCGCTGGGGTCGTACTTGCATTCCCACTTGAACGACTCAAGCTCGATCGACGTTTCCCAGCCTGTGAGCATCCCTTCGCCGATGACCGGGCCGGTCGGCGTGATCAACTGAAGGAAGATGTTTGACCAGGCCATGGGGGGATCACCGCGAGTTCGTGCTCTCGCTCGGGGCGTCCACTACGCCCGCGACGCGAGTGGGAATCAGCCGCCGTTCGGCTCGGCAATGCCGGCCGGAATATCCCACTTGTAAGTTTTGGCGCCGAGCAGCGTGCCGTCCTTGTTGTTCTGCGGCTTGTATTCGATCTTGAGTGTCTTGAAGACCAGTTCGACCTTCTGGACAACGTTTCCTTCTTCCGTCCCGTTGTTGGACACCTTGGTGATGAAGGCGCCTTCCATGAACATCGTGAAGTAAGTTTCCGGGCTGCCCTTGCCCGTGGTCTTCATCATCTCGAGCTGCACGTTCGGGAACGCCTTGCCGGAGCAGATGTAGCCCAGGATGACGGTGGACGAGGTGTCGAAGTAATGCTCGAAGTTCAGCTTGCCGGGGTTGGGCTTGCCAACGCTGGCGCCGCCGCCCTTGGTCCAGCTGGACTCAGCCTCCACTTCCCAGTCCCAGCCCTGAATCTCGATCCACTTTTCCTTGCCCTTCTGGATGGATTCGCCGTCGGCCTTGCCGTCTTTGAACGAGAGGAATGCGTTGACTGCCATGAAAGACTCTCCTGTGGGTGACTAGGGACGGCCTCAGCCGGCGGATTTTTCCGACGGTAGCTTGGACACCAGACGCAAAGACACCGTCAGGCCTTCGAGCTGGTAATGGGGCTTCAGGTAGAACTTAGACTGGTAATAGCCGGGTGCGCCCTCGACCTCCTCGACCTCCACCTGCGCCGCTGCGAGAGGCCGCTTCGACTTGGTTTCTTCGCTCGAGTTTTGCGGGTCGCCATCGACGTAGTTGAGGATCCACTCATTGAGCCAGTTCTGCATCGCATCACGCGAGCGGAACGACCCGACCTTGTCGCGAACGATGCACTTGAGATAGTGCGCGAAGCGATTGCACGCGAACAGATAAGGCAGTCGCGCAGCGAGGGCAGCGTTGGCCGTCGCGTCGGGATCGTCGTACTCCTGCGGCTTTTGCAACGACTGGCCGCTGATGAAAGCCGCAAAGTCGGAGTTCTTGCGATGGATCATCGACAGGAAGCCATTCTTCGAAAGCTCGGCCTCGCGCCGATCGGAGATCGCGATCTCGGTCGGGCACTTCATGTCGATGCCACCATCGTCGGAGGGAAAGCTGTGCGTGGGCAGGTTCTCGACCGCGCCGCCAGACTCGATGCCGCGAATCCGCGAGCACCAGCCGTAGGTCTTGAACGACCGATTCACGTTCACCGCCATGGCGTACGCGGC
Source organism: Caldimonas sp. (assembly GCA_039923815.1). Classification (GTDB taxonomy): domain Bacteria; phylum Pseudomonadota; class Gammaproteobacteria; order Burkholderiales; family Burkholderiaceae_C; genus Schlegelella_A. The sequence goes on from JBDTCA010000112.1 coordinate 3,930, forward strand.
ATTGGCCCAGCTGTACTTGGCGTGAGTCGCGTCGGCGGTGTCTTCCTCGAAATCGAACTCATCGACCGGATTGGTCTTGGATCCGTAGGGCAACCGGGCCAGGAATCGCGGCATGCACAAGGCCAGATAACGGGCATCGTCGGATTCGCGCAGCGACCTCCAGCCCGCGTACTCCGGCGTCGTGAAAATCTTGGTCAGATCGCGTGGGTTGGCCAGTTCCTGCCATGACTCCATCTGCATCACGCTCGGTGCGGCGCCAGTGATGAACGGCGCGTGTGCCGACGCAGCGAGCTTCGACATCTCGCCCAGTAGTTCGACGTCAGGAGGCGTGTGATCGAAGTGATAGTCGCCGACAAGGCAGCCATAAGGCTCGCCACCGAACTGGCCGTACTCTTCTTCGTAGAGCTTCTTGAAGAGGGGCGACTGGTCCCAGGCCGTACCCTTGAATCGCTTCAGCGTCTTGCCGAGGTCGCTCTTGGACACGTTGAGAACACGGATCTTCAGCTGCTCGTCGGTCTCGGTGTTGTTGACGAGGTAGTGAAGACCCCGCCATGCCGATTCCAGCTTCTGGAAATCTTCGTGGTGGATGATCTTGTTGACTTGCTCCGTGAGCTTCTTGTCGAGCGCGCCGATCATGGCCTCGATCGACCGGACGGCGTCGCCACTGATGATCGTGGTGTTCGAAAGCGCCTGCTGCGCCAATGTATGGACCGCCGTCTCGACAGCGCTCTTGGCCTCGTCGGTCTTCGGTTTGAATTCCTTTTTCAGTAATGATGCGAAGTCATTGCCTTCGAGAGTCACGCCGGCGAGTGCCGCACCTTGTCGTTCGAGTTCAGCCATCAGTAACTCCAGTTCGGATGATCTTTTCGTGGGCGAGCAGTGAAGACCCCGTCACTCTTGCGGCTTCGCCTCGTCGGTCAGCGTCTTCAACAGCGCCGGGTCAGCAAGGACCTTGGCGATGAGTTCCTCGGCGCCAGTCTTGCCATCCATGTAGGTGATGAGATTCGAGAGTTGTGTGCGTGCCTCGAGCAGCTTGCTGAGACCATCGACGTTGCGGGCGACGGCGGCCGGCGAGAAGTCGTCCATGCTCGAGAACGTGATGTCGACAGGGAGGTTGCCTTCGCCCGTGAGCGTGTTCTCGACCTGGAAGGCGACTCGCGGCTTCATCGACTTCATGCGAGCGTCGAAGTTGTCCACATCGACCTCGAGAAATTTTCGGTCGGCGACCGATGGCAACGCCTCTTCCGGCTTGCCCGACAGGTCCGACAGCACGCCCATCACAAAGGGAAGCTGTACCTTCTTCTGAGCGCCGTAGAGCTCGACGTCGTACTCGATCTGGACCCGAGGTGCGCGATTACGCGCAATGAATTTCTGACTGCTTCCCATGCGGACTCCTCGTTGAATAGGGTTGCCGGGTCGCGGTGATCGGCGCACCACGAAACCGTTTATGTTGCCATCATTCCTCAGCATGCATGGCGGAAAGTTCCTCGGCGGAAATCCCCATGACACGTGCGACTTCGCTCAGTGATTCGGGTGCAAGCTCGCGAACGAGCTGAACGAAGTTCTTGTTCACCAGCTTCCGTGCACGTCGCAACAAAAGCTGTGCGGGGTTGGTCGGCTCGGTACGTTCGAGGTACTCGCAGACCATGTCGATTGCACGAAGGGCATCGGCGCGTGACTCGATCGCACCGCTGAGTCCAGCGCGTGATCCGCGCTGGGTCACGGTTCCGCCATCGCTCGCATCTGCACGACTGCTGCCGCCTTCATCTTCGCCGGCCGCGCTCTCGCCCGGCATGAGGCTTCGCAGGCCAGTCAACACGGTGACCAAGGGTTCCAACTCAGGTGCCGTGGCGTAGCCGACGCGGTCGCGCATCAGTTGCTGCAGAGCGGCGATGCTCGTCAACGCCAAGGTAGGAAACTGCCGCAGGACGGGATTGGCCGTCACCGCATCTCGCAGCATCTGCTCGACCTGTGATTTGCCGGGCGGCGACTCGTCGGCCCGGGACTCGAGCGCACCGCGTGCGATCTCGACATCGCGACCGCGCAACTCTCCGATGGAACGGTCTTCGACGATGAACGATTCGCGCAAATCACCGAGGAGGCCGGTCTGACTGCACATGTCGTTGAGGGCATTGACGCGCGCATAGGCATCTCCGTCGTCGGGCAGCGGATGCAGCGAATCCCAGAAGCCGGCAAGCAGGCCCTCGATCAGCCGCAGGCCCTCCGGCAACGTGGAGGCACCGTCGAGCCGCAGACAGGCCCGAGCCCAGTGAATGGCGACGCGCAGATCGCGGGTGCGCTCGAAAAGCGCCTGCGACTGCACCAACACTTCGCGCCAATCGGGAGCCACGCCTTCGAGCTCGAACTGGCTCGGCGGGCGGCCGGCGGCCGCCTTTTCCATGGCGCGAAAGTCGTCGTCGTACTCGAGGTCTTCACCGCACGGCGAGTCGGACAGCGGCTCGAGCCAGGTGTCGACGATCGTCGGCAACGCCGAAGCTCTCGCATTCACACCCAAGTCGCCTGCACTGTCGTCCATGCTTGTTCTGCCGCCAGGAGGCGTCGTGTAACCGGGGCACGGACACAAACCACCGCGAGGCGATGGCACCCATCGCGAACACCTGCGCGCCGCTCGGCACGCACCTGCTCGTTACTCCCCTGTTGTTCTTGTCAGGACCTTGCGATTCTTCGCGTGCTGCCCGCGGCACCGAAGAAGCACACGGCCTCGTTGGGGCGAGGTTGTATAGCGGGGCTCCAGAGGCGTCAAGCGGCGATGCAAGTCTTAATAGGGATGTGCAAGTAAGTCACGCAGGGTTAGCGCGTTCGCAGACGACCCCGGCCGG
>JBDTCA010000113.1:0-4492 GCA_039923815.1 Caldimonas sp.
TGTTCCAGCTGCGAAATGCGGGCGAAAGCCAGGCGTCGTTCCAGCCGCGAAACGCGGAGTCGGGGTCGTCGTGGTATTTCGACAGGCCCCGGCGCAGGTCGCCGCTGTCGAAGGCCACCTTCGCCACCTCGATGCTCGCGATCGACACGTCCTCGACGAACAGGTGCGGCGCCACCGCGACGACGCCGGCGACGGGAAAGCGTGACGCGTGCAGCAAGGCGATCGAGCCGCCGTCGCTGTGACCGAACAGCCAGGGTCGCTCGACCCCCAGCCTCGCGAACAAGGCGGGCAGCACGTCGAATGCCTGCACGTGCATGAACTCGGGCGACCACGCTTCGCCGGGCGGCTTCGGTGTCGAGCGGCCATAGCCGGCGCGCGAGAACACGACGCCGGCGAGGCCGTTGGCCTCGCAGAACGCGGCGGGGAAGTCCTTCCACATCGCCACTGAGCCGAGGCCTTCGTGCAGGAACACGACCGTGGCCGGCGCCGCCGCATCGCCGACACGCTCGACCTCGAGCCGCAGCGGTCGCTGCCGCCAGGCAAGCTCGACGAGCTCGCTCACTTCGGCGCGCGCTCGCCGCCGCGTTCCCGGTCGCGCAACCGGAAGCGCTGGATCTTGCCGGTGGCCGTCTTCGGCAGCTCGTCGACGAACTCGATCGTGCGCGGGTACTTGTAGGGCGCGAGGCGCTCCTTCACGAAGGCCTTGAGCTCGGCGTCGCTGGTGGCGTGGCCGGGCTTGAGGACGACGAAGGCCTTGGTCTTGGTGAGGCCGTCGGCGTCCTCGATGCCGATGACGGCGCTTTCGAGCACGGCCTCGTGCTGCATCAGCGTCGCCTCGACCTCGAAGGGCGAGACATAGACGCCACTCACCTTCAGCATGTCGTCGCTGCGGCCGGCGTAGGTGTAGTAGCCGTCGGCGCTCTTCGAATACTTGTCGCCGCTCTTGGTCCAGCGGCCCTGGAAGGTCTCGCATGTCTTCTCGCGGTTGCCCCAGTACATCAGTGCCGCGCTCGGGCCCGAGATGTAGAGATCGCCGACTTCGCCATCGGCGACCGGCCGGCCGTCGTCGCCGCGCAACTCCAGCGCATAACCCTCGACGGGCTTGCCGGTGCTGCCGTAGCGCACGTCGCCCGGGCGGTTGGAAAGGAACACGTGGAGCATCTCGGTGGAGCCGATGCCGTCGATGATCTGGCAGCCGTAGTGGCGCTCGAAGCGCTGGCCGATCTCGGCCGGCAAGGCCTCGCCGGCCGAAGAGCACATGCGCAGCGCGACCTCGCTTCGTGGTGGCAGGTTCGGCGAGGCCAGCATGCCCGCGAAGCCGGTCGGGGCGCCGAAAAAGATGGTGGGTCGCAAGCCTGCGGCGGCCGCAAGCCCCGGGCCGGCGCTGCCGGTCCAGCGCGCGAACACCGCATCGGGTGTCGGGCGCTCGGCCATCAGCACCGTGGTGGCGCCGGCGGCAAGCGGGAAGCTCAGGGCGTTGCCTAGGCCGTACGCAAAGTAGAGCTTGGCGGCCGAGAAGCAGACGTCGTTCTCGGTCACGGCGAGCACGCCCTTGCCGTACAGCTCGGTCGTCCACCAGGCATTGCCGTGCGTGTGCACAGTGCCCTTCGGCTTGCCGGTCGAGCCCGACGAGTAGAGCCAGAAGGCCGGGTCGTCGGCCACCGTGGCCGCGGCTGCAGGCGAAGGCGGATGTGCGGCGAGCAAGGTTTCGAGATCGCTGGCGCCCATCGGCAGCGCGCCCTGCGGTTGCGAGACGATGACATGGCGGACCTCGCACGGCGCCTTCGCCATGGCCGCGGCGAGCACGGGCGCGAGCGCCCCGGAGACCAGCACCGCCTGGGCCCGGCTGTGCGCGAGCATGAAGGCGTAGTCGTCGGCCGTCAGCAGGGTGTTGACCGCCACCGGCAGCACGCCGGCGTGGAGGCAACCGAGAAAGCACACCGGCCAGTCGTTGCCGTCGAGCATGAGCAGCAACACGCGCTCTTCACGGCGGATGCCGAGCGCAGTCAGTCCGGCCGCCAGGCGGCGCGAGCGATCTTCGAGGTCGCCGTAGGAAAGCGCCCCGGCGTCGTCGACATAGGCAAGCTTGGCTCCGCGGCCTGCGTTGAGTGCGAACAGGTGGGCCGCGAAGTTGGGGGGCAGGTTCATCCGGGAGGGGCGCAGGCGGGGCAGGCACTATGATGCATGCATGGTCGACCTTGCCAAAGGGAAGAAACCCGCGCCCCGGGCGTCCCCGGGCGCACCGAAGGTGCCCGGTCCCTCTTCGGCCGCGGCGGAAAGGCGCCCCGCGGGCCGTGGGCTGGCCAGCCCGTTGCTCGTTGCCCTCGGCGAGCGCGTGCGGATGCTCCGCTCGCGGCGCGGCATGACGCGCAAGGCGGTGTCGATCGCATCCGAGGTGTCCGAACGGCACCTCGCCAACCTCGAATACGGCATCGGCAACGCATCGATCCTGGTCCTGCAGCAAGTCGCGCGGGCGCTCGATTCGTCGGTGGCCGAACTCGCCGGTGACGTCTCCACCAGCTCGCCGGAGTGGCTGATGATTCGCGAGGCGCTGCGCGGACGCACCGAAGCTGAACTGCGGCAGGCCCGCATCGCGCTCGGCGAGATGTTCGGCGGCGCGTCGGCCGAAGAGAGCGAGCGCTCACGAAGCCGCCGCATCGCCCTGGTCGGCTTGCGCGGCGCCGGCAAGTCGACGCTCGGCGTGCGCCTGGCCGAAGCGATGGACGTGCCCTTCGTCGAACTGAGCCGCGAGATCGAGAAGACCGCCGGCTGCAGCATCCGAGAGATCCACGATCTCTACGGCAGCAACGCCTATCGCCGCTACGAGCGCCGCGCCCTCGACGAAACGCTCGGCCTGCACGCCGAGGCGGTGATCGCGACGCCTGGCGGCATCGTTGCCGAGCCGGCCACCTTCAACCAGCTGCTGACACGGTGCACGACCGTCTGGCTGCAGGCTGCGCCCGAGGAGCACATGGCGCGCGTCACCGCGCAGGGCGACACGCGGCCGATGGCAGCGAGCCGCGAGGCGATGGAAGACCTGCGCCGCATCCTGGCCGGCCGCGAGGCCTTCTATGCCAAGGCCGATCGGGTTCTCGACACCAGCGGCAAGACCGTGGCGCAGAGCGTCGCCGGCCTGCGCCGCCTCGTCGCCGGCGTCGCGAGCCGGTTCGAGACGGCTTGAAATGCACGTGGACGACATGCATGGAAATGCATCGAACGGCGTGCCCCCACATCCGGATAAGCAATATGATGCATTTTCATCAGGAGCTGAAATGACCGAGATCCCGGCGCCGCCGCGTGTGGACTTCCGCACCGAGCCATCCGCCTACCATCACTGGAAGCTCGCTGTCGAAGGCGTGCTCGCGACGCTGCACCTCGACATCGCCGAAGACGCCGGCATCCGGCCCGGCTACAAGCTCAAGCTCAACAGCTACGACCTCGGTGTCGACATCGAGCTGGCCGACGCGTTGAACCGCATCCGCTTCGAGCATCCGACAGTGCGCTCGGTGATCGTGACGAGCGACAAGGACCGCGTGTTCTGCTCGGGCGCCAACATCTTCATGCTCGGCGTCTCCAGCCATGCCTGGAAGGTGAACTTCTGCAAGTTCACCAACGAGACCCGCAACGGCATCGAAGACACGTCGCGGCACTCGGGCATCAAGTTCGTCGCCGCCGTCAACGGCGCCTGCGCGGGCGGCGGCTACGAGCTGGCGCTGGCCTGCGACGAGATCGTGCTGGTCGACGATCGCTCGTCGTCGGTGTCGCTGCCCGAGGTGCCGCTGCTCGGCGTCCTGCCCGGCACTGGCGGCCTGACCCGCATCACCGACAAGCGCAAGGTCCGCCACGACCTTGCCGACATCTTCTGCACCAGCGTCGAAGGCGTGCGCGGCCAGCGCGCGGTCGAGTGGCGGCTGGTCGACGCGGTCGCCAAGCCGGCGCAGTTCGCCGCCGCGGTGCACGAGCGCGCGGCCCGGCTCGGCGAAGGCAGCGCGCGGCCCGCCGGAGCGAAGGGCGTGGCGCTGGCGCGCATCGAGCGCACGGATCGCGACGACGGACTCTCCTACGAGCACGTCGAGGTGGTCATCGACCGCACGAGGCGCACCGCGACCGTCACCGTCAAGGCACCCCGAGGCGCGCAGCCGCGCGACGCCGCTGAAATCGAAGCCGCCGGCGCATCATGGTGGCCGCTTGCGATGGCGCGCCAGCTCGACGACGCCGTCCTCGGCCTGCGCAGCAACGAGCTCGAGATCGGCACCTGGATCCTGAAGACCGAGGGCGACGCCGCCGCGGTGCTCGCCTCGGATGCGACCTTGACCGCGAACGCCGACCACTGGTTCGTGCGCGAGACGCTCGGCCTCATGCGTCGCACCTTTGCGCGACTCGATGTCTCGTCGCGCACCTTGTTCGCCTTCATCGAGCCGGGTTCGTGTTTCGCCGGCTCGCTGGCCGAGCTTGCCTTCACGGCCGACCGCGCCTACATGCTGGCGCTGCC
>JBDTCA010000114.1:0-6718 GCA_039923815.1 Caldimonas sp.
GGGATCGTGACGTGGGCCATGCCACCCTTTTCGTCGGTCAGCATGATCGTGCTGCCGCTGTGCGTGGCCGTCAGCGTGCCGCCCGAGACGGCGGTCAGCGTCGCCTTGCCGCCGCCGGCGTCGATCGCCTTGATCAGGTCCTTGCTGTCCATCTTGCCGGAGACGACGTGGTAGGTCAGCACCTTGGAAAGCGTCGCCTTGTTCTCGGGCTTGAGCAAGGTGTCGACGGTGCCGGCCGGCAGCGCCGCGAAGGCGGCGTTGGTCGGTGCGAAGACCGTGAACGGGCCCGGGCCCTTCAAGGTGTCGACGAGACCGGCGGCCTTGACGGCGGCCACCAGCGTCGTGTGGTCCTTGGAGTTGACGGCGTTGTCGATGATGTCCTTGTTGGCGTACATCGGCGCGCCGCCGACCATGACCTGGGCCAGTGCGGGAAGGGCGGCAGCGCCGAGTGCAGCGGCAACGGCCAGGGCGAGGATTCTGGATTTCATGAAAGTCCTTGGTGAATGGAGACAGCCTCTCTACGTCGCGCAGGCACCGGTGGATGCAGCGCCTGCCACAGTCCGAACTGGGGGCTGAAACCCGCCCTTATCGCGCTCAAGTTTCCGGGTGGCGTTGAAACAATCGGCGGCAGGTACCCGCCATGTCCGATTCCTCCGCCCAAGACAAGAACCTTCCCGCCTCGCAGCGCAAGCTCGACAAGGCGCGCGAGGAAGGCCAGGTCGCCCGCTCGCGCGACCTCGGCCACCTGGTCGCGATCGGCGGCGGTGCGGCGCTGCTGTCGGCGCTCGGCCCGGGCATCGCCGACTGGCTGAAAGACGCCCTCGGCCGCTCGCTCCGCTTCGACCGCACGATCGTCGCCGGCTCCGACGCCATGGGCCAGCAGCTGTTCGGCTGGACGACGACGCTGCTCTGGGCCGTGGTGCCGTTCGGCGCCGCCATGATGGTCATGGCCGTCGGCGGCAGCCTGGCGATGGGCGGCTGGGCCTGGACGATGAAGCCGCTCGGCCCGAAGTTCTCGTTCCTGAACCCGATCGCCGGCCTCGGCCGCGTGTTCTCCAAGAAGCAGTCGATCGACGCCTTCAAGGCGAGCGTGCTCGCGCTGGTGCTCGGCACGCTCGGCGCCTTCTACCTGCGCGGCCACGTCGACGCCTTTGCCGGCGTGCTGGCGCTGCCGCTGCCGGCCGCCATCGCCTCGTCGGCGGCCACGCTCACCGGCGGCATCGGCGTGATCCTGTTCGCGCTCGCGCTCTTCGCCGCCATCGACGTGCCGCTGCAAAAGCGCCTGCACGCGCAGAAGCTGAAGATGAGCCACCAGGAGCTCAAGCAGGAGAACAAGGAAAACGAGGGCAATGCCGAGGTCAAGGGCAAGGTCCGGGCGCGCATGCGCGAGATGACCAAGCGGCGAATGATGGCCGCGGTGCCGCATGCCGACCTCGTCGTCATGAACCCGACGCACTACGCCGTGGCACTGAAGTACGACGAGGCCGCCATGGGCGCGCCGCGCGTCGTCGCCAAGGGCGCCGACCTGCTGGCGCTGCGCATCCGCGACCTCGCCAACGGCAGCAAGGTGCCGGTGCTCGAAGCGCCGGTGCTGGCGCGTGCGCTCTACGCCCACGCCGAGCTCGACCGCGAGATCCCGGCCGCCCTGTTCGCCGCCGTGGCGCAGGTGCTCGCCTACGTTTACCAACTGCGGGCCGCGATGCTCGGCAAGGTGCCGATGCCGGGCGCGCTGCCGGCGCTCGACGTGCCTGCCGAGCTCGATCCGCACGCTGCCTGAGGCCCTCGATGAATCCCGTGATGCAGCAATTCCAGACCTGGCTCGGCCCCAATGCGAGGGCGATCAAGGCGCTCATGGCGCCGCTCGTCGTCGTGATGATCCTGGCGATGATGGTGCTGCCGCTGCCGCCGTTCGCACTCGACCTGCTCTTCACCTTCAACATCGCGATGGCGCTGATGGTGATGATGGTCGCCGCCTACATGGTGCGGCCGCTCGACTTCGCGGCGTTTCCGTCGGTGATCCTGCTGACGACGCTGCTGCGGCTGTCGCTCAACGTCGCCTCGACGCGCGTGGTGCTGCTCGAGGGCCACACCGGCGCCGGCGCCGCCGGCAAGGTGATCGAGTCGTTCGGGCACTTCCTGATCGGCGGCAACTTCGCGGTCGGCCTGATCGTGTTCGCGATCCTGGTCGTCATCAACTTCGTGGTCGTGACCAAGGGCGCCGAGCGGATCGCCGAAGTCGGCGCCCGTTTCACGCTCGATGCCATGCCCGGCAAGCAGATGGCGATCGACGCCGACATGAACGCCGGCCTCATCGACGAGAAGGAGGCCAAGCGGCGCCGCCTCGAAGTCGGCGAAGAGGCGGAGTTCTTCGGCTCGATGGACGGCGCCTCGAAGTACGTACGCGGCGACGCCATGGCCGGCCTCCTGATTCTCTTCATCAACATCATCGGCGGCTTCGTGATCGGCGTCGTTCAGCACGGGCTGAGCGCCTCGCAGGCGGCCGACAGCTACATCCTGCTCTCGGTCGGCGATGCGCTCGTCGCCCAGATCCCGGCCCTGCTGATCTCGGTGGCGGCGGCGATGGTGGTCTCGCGCGTCGGCAAGGAGGCCGACGTCGGCAGCCAGATCACGAAGCAGGTCTTCTCGTCGCCGCGCTCGCTGGCGATCGTGGCCGGCATCCTCGGTGTGCTCGGTGCCATTCCCGGCATGCCGCACCTGGTGTTCCTGATCATCGCCTCGGCCCTCGGCTACGGCGCCTGGATGCTGCGCCAGCGCCAGCGGCTCGAGAAGGATGCACCGAAGCCGGCGCCACCCCCGCCAGAGGCCAATGCCGAGGCGACCTGGGACGACCTGCTGCCGGTCGACACGCTCGGCCTCGAGGTCGGCTACCGCCTGATCGCGCTGGTCGACAAGACTCGCCAGGGCGACCTGCTGGCCCGCATCAAGGGCGTGCGCCGCAAGTTCGCACAGGACGTCGGTTTCCTGCCGCCGCCCGTGCACATCCGTGACAACCTCGAGCTCAAGCCGAGCTCGTACCGGCTGACGCTGCGCGGCGCCATCGTCGGCGAGGGCGAGGCCTATCCCGGCATGTGGCTGGCCATCAACCCGGGCGGCGCCGGCCACGGCGGCACGCCGCTGATCGGCACCGCGACAACCGACCCCGCCTTCGGCCTGCCGGCGACGTGGATCGAGGATCGCGTCCGTGAACAGGCGCAGATGGCCGGCTTCACGGTGGTTGATTGCGCGACCGTGGTCGCCACCCATCTCTCACACTTGATGCAGGTGCACGCGGCCAAGCTTCTCGGCAGGGTCGAGACGCAACAGCTCGTCGAGCACGTCACCAAGCTGGCTCCGAAACTGATGGAAGACGTGATCCCCAAGATGGTCGGCATCGCTGCCTTGCAGAAGGTGCTCCAGCTCCTTCTCGAAGAGGGCGTGCACATCCGCGACATGCGCTCGATCGTCGAGTGCCTGGCCGAGTCGGCGGCCACCGTCACCGACCCGGCCGAGCTGGCCCGCCGCATCCGCGTCCACCTGGCGCCTTCGATCGTCCAGCAGATCTACGGGCCCACGAAGGAGCTCGAGGTCATCGCCCTCGAGCCCGAGCTCGAGCGCATGGTCTCGCAGGCCCTCAACTCGCCGCACGGCGCCGCCCTCGACCCGGGCGTGGCCGACGTGCTGGCCCGCAGCGCCGCCGATCTCGCCAAGCGCCAGGAAGACCTCGGCCACCCGGCGTGCCTGCTGGTGCCCGACATGATCCGGGCGCCGATGGCGCGCCTGCTCAAGCGCGCCGCGCCGCGCCTGAAGGTGCTCTCGCACAGCGAAATTCCTGAAACACATTCCATCCGCATCGGCTCGGTCATAGGGGCAGCAGCATGAACGTCAAGAGATTCACCGCCAAATCCTCCCGCGAGGCGCTTCGCCTCGTTCGCGAGGCCCTCGGCGCCGACGCCGTCGTGCTCTCGACCAAGCCGTCCGCCGGCGGCGTCGAGGTGCTGGCGATGGCGCCGGACAGCATCGGCCACCTCGAGCAGATGGCGACTTCCGCGCACGACACGACCGCGACGGCGACCACCGCCGCCCGCGTCGCCGGCGAGCTCGCGCACAGCAGCGCCGAGCAGGACGCCGAGCGCCTCGAGATGAGCACGCTGTCGTTCCAGGACTACGTTCGCAAGCGCATGCTCAAGCGCCGCCAGGCGTCGCTCGACGGCGGCAACGCTACCTTGCCTTCGCACGGCATCGACAGTTCCGCGCACGCCGGTTCGGGCGCCACACCGCCAGCCCGTCTCGACGTTCGCCTCGACGACAGCCTCGAGCTGCCGACCTCGGCCGCCGAAGCCGCACCGATGCGCGACGACACCATCGTCGTCCGCGGCGTCGTCGCACGGCCGGCTGCTGCTGTGTCTGCGGCTGCCGCTGCCGCGGCCACCGAACCCCGCCAGCGCGACAGCGATTTCCAGGTCGATGGCCAGGGCCAGCGCGACACCGATCTGCTCGCCGAGCTGCGCTCCGTCAAGGGCCTGATCGAAGAGCGCTTCGGTGCACTCGCCTTCATGGAGCGGCTGCAGCGCCGGCCCGCCGAGGCCCGCCTGACGCAAAAGCTGCTCGATTGCGGCTTCTCGCCGGTGCTGGTGCGCAAGATCGCCGCCGGCCTCAAGGCCGACACCGCCGACGAGGCGGCCTGGGCCGCGCAGATCCTCGAGCGCAACCTGCAGGGTGCGGAAGCGGGAGCCGCCATCGAAGACCGCGGCGGCGTCTTCGCCATGATCGGCGCCACCGGCGTCGGCAAGACGACCTCCACCGCGAAGATCGCGGCCGCCTTCGCGGCCAGGCACGGCGCCGCCAACCTCGGCCTGATCACGCTCGACGCCTACCGCGTCGGCGCCCACGAGCAGCTGCGCGCCTATGGCCGCATCCTCGGCGTGCCCGTGCACACGGCGCACGACCGGGCCTCGCTCGAAGACCTGCTCGAACTGCTCTCGGCCAAGAAGCTCATCCTCATCGACACCGCGGGCATGGCCCAGCGCGATGCCCGCACCCGCGACCTGCTCGAGATGATTTCGCATCCCTCGATCCAGCGCCTGCTCGTCGTCAGTGCCGCGGCCCAGGCCGAGACCATCGAGGACGTGCTCATCGCCTACCGGGCACCGACCTGCGTCGGCATGGTGCTGAGCAAGCTCGACGAGGCCGTCAAGCTCGGGCCGGCGCTCGATGCCGCCATCCGCCACAAGCTGGGCATCGTCGGCGTCGCCAACGGCCAGCGGGTGCCGGAAGACTGGCATCGCCTGTCGGCCAATGCACTGGTGCAGCGCGCGATGCGCAGCACCGGCAGCGCCGCCTGGCGCCTCGACGCGGCCGAGATGAGCCTCGTCTTCGCGGCCACGCAGGGCGTGCCCGAGAGCGCCGTCGCCGCCTGATGCCGCACCGAGCCCACGACGTGCCCAGCGCCTCCTTCTTCGACCAGGCCGAGGGCCTGCGGCAGATGTTCGCCCACACCCGCGCGCGCTTCGTGCCGGTGGTCTCCAACCCGCACGTCGCCTTCGGCGGCGTCATGCTCGAGCGGCTCTGCACGGCCTTCGCCGAGCGCGGCGCCAAGGTGCTCGTGATCGACGCCGGCGAGCGTGCCGGCGAGGCCGGCGAGATGGCGATGGTCGAGCTCGGCCAGTGCATCGAGCGGCTCTCGGCGCAGGTCTCGTTCCTGGCCGCGCGCGGCCTGCCGGTGCGCTTCGTCGACGCCGCCGGTTCCACCGGCGGCTTCCTTCGCCGCGCTGCCGAAGCGGCACCGCAGTGCGACGTCGTGATCGTGCACGCGCCGGCCGGCGACCTCTGCCGCATGTTCGCGAGCGGCTCGCGCAGCGGCGGTGCCGCGCACGGCGACGGCGACGTGCCGATCGTCTTCGCCGACGACCGGCCGGCCAGCGTCACCCACGCCTACGCCTCGATGAAGCTGCTCGCGCAGCGCGCCGACCTCGTCGTCTTCGACCTGATGCTCGCCGCCGCGCCGAGCTCGCCGCGGGCCGAGCGCATCGTCGCCAAGCTCGTCAGCTGCACCGATGCGTTCTTCGGCGGCGTCGTGCGCGAGGCGGCTCGCGTCGACCCGGCCGGCGACGCCACCGAGCCGCCGAGCGCGGTGCTGCGGCGCATCGCCTCGGCGCGCTTCGGCCGGTCGCAGGCCATGACGCCGCTTTCCTCCTCTTCATCACACAGGGCCTTCGGCGCGTACGCCGAGCTGGCGAACCCATGATCTCCGGAGCAGCCATGTACACCGCCAAAGGCCACCTGGACCTGAACACGACGCTGAAGCAATACAGCGGGCTGGTCAGGCGCCTGGCCCACCAGATGATCGCCAAGCTGCCGGCCAACGTCGAGATCGACGACCTGATCCAGGTCGGCATGATCGGCCTGACCGATGCGCTGAGTCGCTTCGACGCCGCCCAGGGCGTGCAGTTCGAGACCTTTGCGACGCAACGCATCCGCGGCGCCATGCTCGACGAGCTGCGTGGCAACGACTACCTGTCGCGCGGCACGCGCAAGCAGCAGCGCACCATCGAGCAGGCCGTCGCCAAGCTCGAGCAGCAGTTCGGCCGGGCACCGGCCGAGAGCGAGATCGCCAAGGAGATGGGCGTGCCGCTGGTCGAGTACCAGGAGCTGCTCGGCAAGGTCCGCGGCACCCAGCTCGTGTACCTCGAGGACATGGCCGGCGCCGAAGGCGACAACG
>JBDTCA010000115.1:0-3644 GCA_039923815.1 Caldimonas sp.
CGGGGCCGTGGTGTAGAGTCGAACGAGACTTTCACAGGGCGATCCGCACTCCAGACCCATGCCGACCCCCGCCAACCCGATGGCATTGGCCCAGCAGGCGAGGCGGTCTTATGCGGAGCGGCTGCTCGCCGGCATGCCGGCAGTCGTTCAGGCGGTCGATCACGGCGCCCGACTCCTCGCCTCTGCTGTCGCTGAACCGTCGGTTGCCCTCAAGCGCCGTGAGCTGATCCCTCTTCTGCAGAGTACCTTTCCCATCTGGTTGATGGGCATGACGAGTCTGCTCAAGACATCGCTGGCCACCGGTACCGTGACGCAGACGCGTCTCGGGGAGCTGCCGGTGGGCCCGGGCGGCAAGCCCGCCAACCGCCTCAGCCTCGTCGATGACGACACCATCGAGCATGAGATCCTGAGCTCGCGGCTGGCATTGGCCATGATGGACCGGGCTTCGTGGGAGTTCACCGACCTGCGTTCGCGCATGAACGTGCTCGAGAGCCGCGACGAGCTCGATACGCAGGACATCCTGCGTCCACACGTGCTGGCCCGCATCGTCACCAGTTCGTGGCTGGCCGCACCGCTCGGCTTCGATGCGTGGCGCCTGGTGCAGACGGTGATCCACGACGAGCTGTCCCTGTTCGCCGAAGAGGCGTATCACGAGACCAACCGCTTCCTGCTGCAGCGTCACGTGCTGCCCGAGGTCGACCTGCGACCTTTCATCCGCCGCACCAACCACGGCGGCACGCGTGCCGCCACCGCAGCGAGTACCGGCGGGGGCGGTGGCTTCGGTACGCCGACCGGCATCAGCGGCACCGATTTCCAGTATTCGGCGATGCGCACGGCGCCGGCCACCGAGGTGGGCGAAGAGACGCGTCTCATGACGCGCGCCGGTGGCCTGGCCCGCGGGCCCGACCAGGCCGATGCCGTGCTCGGCCGATTGAACCGCCTCGTCGGTCGCCAGCTGCCCGACTTCGCTATCACTTCACATGCGCCGGCGCAGCCTTCGCCGCGACTCAGCGAAGCCATCGCCGATGCCCAGGAAGGCGTCGCCCGTCGCCTGGCCAGCGCCGCAGCGGCGGCGGCGAGCAGCGGCTCGGCGTCGATCGGCACGCCGGCACTGCTCGAAGAGCTGCACCAGAGGAAGCAGGCGCTCAAGCAGGCCGCGACCTCGCCGGTCGAGCGGGCGACCATCGAGATCGTCGCGCTGCTGTTCCAGAGCATCCTGATGGAGGACGCCATTCCTGCGACGGTGCGAGTCTGGTTCGCGCGGCTGCAGATGCCGGTGCTTCGCGTCGCCGTCTCGGAGCCCGACTTCTTCGCCACCGTCGAGCACCCGGCGCGCCGCCTGATCGACCGCATGGGCTCTTGCGTGATGGGCTTCGATTCGAGCAGCCGCGCTGTCGGCGACCTGCTCGAAAAGGAGATCAAGCGCGTCGTCCAGGTGGTGGAGGCCTATCCGGACACCGGCAGGCGCGTGTTCCAGACGGTGCTCACCGAGTTCGAGAAATTCCTCGAGCACTATTTCAAGAACGAGAACGAGGCCTCCAAGAAGGGCGTCTCGCTGGCCGCGCAGGTCGAACAGCGCGAGACGATGGCGATCCAGTACACGATCGAGCTGCGCAAGATGCTCAACGACGTGCCGGTCCAGGAAGGCGTGCGCGAGTTCCTGTTCCAGATCTGGGCCGACGTGCTCGCCACCACGGCGATCAAGACCAACAACGGCGACGCCACCAAGGAGATGAAGCGCGCCGCAGCCGACCTCATCTGGTCGGCGAGCGCCAAGGTGTCCCGCGCAGAGCGAGCCGAGGTCATCCGCCGGCTGCCGCCGCTCCTGAAGACCCTGCGCGACGGCATGGACGACGCCGGCATTCCGCTGCCCAAGCAGGACGAATACATCCAGCGGCTGAACAACTCGCTCGCTGCCGCTTTCACGGCCAAGGCTGCCGCGATCTCGCACGAGCGGCTCGAGGAGCTGATGGCCCGCCTCGAGACACTCGAAGAGCTGCTGCCCGAGGCCGAAGACGTCGACATCGACGAGTCGCTCGTCATGGATCTGTCGGGCCACGAGAGCTCGGAGCTCGAGGTCGTGGGCGAGGGCGGCTCGATGCCGACGTCGGCGATGCTGGCGTGGGCCCGCGAGCTGCAGGTCGGCAGCTGGTACATGCTCGACTACCGCAACCGCAACGAGCCGGTTCAACTGGCCTGGCAGGGCATGCGCCGCCAGCTGACGCTGTTCGTGTCGCCGCAAGGCCGTGGCGTCCTGTTCCAGCAGCAGCGCCTGGCCGCGTTCCTGCAAGCGGGGCTGCTGGTGCCAGCGCAGGAGGAAGCCCTCACTGTTCGCGCCACCCGAAGCGCCATGGCCAAGCTCGACGGCGACCCGAGCCGACTTCTCGGCTAGTGGATCAGGCGGTCTTCCTCGTCGACGAACAGCTCGTCGAGGATCAGGGCGTCGGGCTCTTCACCCAGGCTCCAGAACACCATCAGGACAATGATCTTGAGGTCTTCCAGATCGAGCGGCCCACCGGGAATGGCGCTGGCGCGATCGATCACCATCTCGCGCATCGGCGGCGGCAGGACGCCGGCCGACTCAAGAAAGGTGATGAAGCCGATCGTCTGCTCGCCGAGGTGGTCTTGCTCGACCTGCGCATAGACGCGCACGCTCTCGGGCTGCTGCTCGCCGACTTTTGCCTGCGCGACCAACGCGACGCCGTCGAGCCACGACAGCGCGTCCTCGATCTCTTCCGATTCAAACCCGACCGACGTGAGTTTTCGCGTCAGCTGATCGTGGGCCGGACAAGCGTCGGGACGCCAGTAGTTCTCGTAGAGATACACGAGGACATCGAACATGAGAATGAATATACCGCAGCGTTTCTTCCCGACACGCAGGCGCGGATGAACGGCCGGTCGTCGCTCCGTCGGCCTGGCCGTCAAGCCCGGTCGACGCGCTGGAAGACCTGCCCCGGCAGGCGACTGACGCGGCCTTCGAGTTCGAGATCGAGCAGCCGTGCCGACAGCTCGGCGGCGCTGCGACCGGTGCGGGCGATCAGCTCGTCGAGGCCGATCGGATCGAAGCCGAGGGCGGCGAGAACCGGGTCGCGCTCCCGGTCGCCGTGGTTCTCCGAATCGGCCGGCCCGGTGGGTGAGGCCGCGCCGGAGCGAGGCGCCAACGGTGCGAGCTCGTCGAGGATGTCGGCCGCGCTCTCGACCAGCTTGGCGCCTTGCTTGAGGAGGGCGTGACAGCCGCGCGACTGCGGCGAGTGGATGGAGCCGGGGATGGCGAAGACTTCGCGCCCTGAGTCGGCCGCACAGCGGGCCGTGATCAGCGAGCCCGAGCGGAGCGCCGCCTCGACGACCAGCGTGCCCTGCGCGAGGCCGGCGATGATTCGGTTGCGGATCGGGAAGTTGGCAGGCAAGGACGGCGTGCCGATTGCGAATTCGCTGAGCATCAGCCCGTGCGCGGCGATGCGACCCGCCAGCGCCGTGTGACGCGACGGGTAGACCCGCTCCAGCCCGGTTGCGACAACGGCGATCGTGCCGGCGGCGCCCTCGAGCGCGCCTTCATGGGCCGCGCCGTCGATGCCGAGGGCCAGACCCGACACCACGACCCAGCCGGCGTGGCTCAGATGCGCGGCGAAGGCGCGCGCGTTCTC
>JBDTCA010000116.1:0-5095 GCA_039923815.1 Caldimonas sp.
GTGGCAACGCGGCCCGCCTGGGCCTGGCCATCGAGTGCATCGCAGGTTCGTGGTGGCAGCCGCTCGCCGAACGTCGCTTCGATCTCGTCCTCTCCAATCCGCCGTACGTCGCCGAAGGCGATCCCCACCTGGACGTGCTGCGCCACGAACCGCAGCGGGCACTGACTTCCGGGACCGACGGCCTGGAGGCGATTCGTCAGATCGTCTCGGGAGCGCCCGGTCATCTTCGCGCCGGCGGCTGGCTGCTGGTCGAGCACGGCTTTGATCAGGCTGCCAGCGTGCGTGCGCTGCTCGCAGCCGCTGGTCTGCTCTTCGTGGAGAGCCGCCGGGACCTGTCGGGGCACGAGCGCGTCAGCGGTGGCCGCCTCTGCGACGGGGCTGTGTAACGCCCCGTCACAAGCCTCACGCGCCGACTCAATGGCGGCACGCGTGTCGTGCAGATGACGCGACGATGGCAGAAACCTGCCAGGGTGCGGTGCAAATGGCGAGACGCAAGTCGAAGCGTCGTCGTAGCATGGCTTTCGGCAGATGCAACTTGCCGACCGGCCTTTCGCTTCCGTCTCATCGAGGAGCTTCGTCATGCGAGTCGTGCAAGTCGTTCTCTGCCTTTTCGCGGTCACTTGCTTGGCCGCCGCCGGCGATGCGCGCGCTGCGGGCAACGGCCTCGCGAGCAGCGCCGACCGGGTGCCGTGGGCCCGTTTCGATGCGCGCATGGTTTACGCGCCGAGCTGGCGATACGAGCTGGCCCCCTTCGAACGCTCAGGACTCCGGACCGAGGGTCGTGCGGGCGTTTTCGGCGACATTTATTTCGGCTCCGGCACCGCGACCGCACGCGCAGCGACCGGTGGCTTCCGGGCAACGAGTGGGCTCGTCGTCGGCTCCCGCAGCACGATCGCCACGAACGAGCTGCTCGGCGAGACGAAGACGATGCCTTACGTCGGCCTTGGCTACAGCAACATCTGGCCGAAGAGCGGCTGGCGCTTCAACGCCGACCTCGGCGTGATCTCGCACAACCCGGGTAGCGCCAACGGCATCGGCCGGGTGCTGGGCGGCTCACAGAGCCTGGACGATCTCGTGCGCGATCTGCGTCTGGCTCCAGTACTCCAGCTCGGAGTCGCATATACCTTCTGAAAGTCGTCGCCGGAGGTTTGCGTTTAAAGTCGGTGATCGACATTTTCAGCAGGCAGTTGGCACCATGAGCGACGTTCACCAGCGCATCGACGACCTCGTCAAGAACAACCGTGTCGTCCTCTTCATGAAGGGCTCGGCTCAGTTCCCGATGTGCGGCTTTTCCGGCCGCGCGATCCAGATCCTGAAAGCATGCAACGTCTCTGATCTGAAGACGGTCAACGTCCTGGAAGACGACGAGATCCGTCAAGGCATCAAAGGCTACTCGGACTGGCCGACGATTCCGCAGCTCTACGTCAACGGCGAGTTCGTGGGTGGTTCGGACATCCTGACGGAGATGTACCAGGCCGGAGAGCTGCAGCAGACGCTCGGCATCGCCGCCTGACGGTGGCTGCCCGGCGCATCGTCGTCGGCGTCACGGGGGCTACTGGCGCAATCTACGCCGTTCGCCTGCTCGAGCGGTTGCGCCAGGCCGGTTGCGAGACGCATCTTGTCGCCACGCCCGCCGGGCTGATCAACGCATTCCACGAGCTCGGGCTCGATCGCAAGGGGCTGGAGTCAAGGGCTGACGTGGCATACAACCCCGCCGACATCGGCGCGGCGATCGCCAGCGGCTCGTTCGCCGCGCACGCGATGGTCGTGGCGCCATGCTCGATGAAATCGCTGGCAGCAGTCGCCAACGGCCTGTCCGACAACCTCCTGACTCGCGCGGCCGACGTCACGCTCAAGGAGCGTCGCCGCCTGGTGCTGATGGTTCGCGAGACGCCGTTCAACCTCGCCCACCTGCGCAACATGACCTCCGCGACCGAAATGGGCGCGGTGATCTTTCCACCGTTGCCCGCCTTCTATCACCGGCCAACGACGATCGACGAGCTGGTCGACGACACGGTCGAACGCGTGCTCGGTCTGCTCGACGTCGAGGGTGCGGCACCCAAGGCGTGGGCGGGGCTCCGAGCTGCGGGAGAATCGGCGCCCTGACGCGCGTCGTTCAACCCGAGGCGATGTCCCAGCCGCGCTTGGCTCCGAACACGGCGTTGGGATATTCTGGCCGGCCTCTGCTGCCGTTGTAGCGGCCGAGAGCGAGATACATGTCGCCACGCTCCCGGTCAAGGTAGTGGCGCAGGATGACGCAGCCGAAACGAAGGTTGGTCTGCATATGGAAGAGACGGGCGACGTCGCCGTCGCCGATGATCCGGGCCCAGAACGGCATGACCTGCGTGTATCCGCGCGCGCCGACGACGCTGATCGCATACCGGCGAAAGCCGCTTTCGACCTGCACGAGGCCCAGCATCAGCGCCGGCTCGAGCCCTGCACGCTTGCTCTCGTACCAGAGTGTCTGCAAGAACTCGACGCGTGTGACCAGCTCGGACTTTTGCCGATGCAGGCGCTCGCTCATGGCGCCGAGCCAGCGCAGGTAAGCGAGGCGGTCCTCGATCGCGAGAAACGAGGGTTTCGGCGGCGCCCGCTCTGCGATTGCCGCGGAGAGGGCCGAGCGCACGGCGTCTGCAAGCGGCTCCTCGACCTGCGCGCCGGCCTGTGACCTGAGAGGCAACGTCAGCAAAGGGCCGAGTGACGCAGCCGCCACGAGGCGGCGACGCACTCTCCCGTGTCGGGAGAGTGCCGCGCTCATGCGGCCAGCTTGCCCTTGATGAACGAAAGTGCCTCGTCGAGAGCGACCTCGGTGGCCGCGGTCTCGCGTCGGCCCTGGTACTCGATCTTGCCTTCGGCCAGACCGCGGTCCGAAAGGACGATGCGGTGCGGCACACCGATCAACTCCCAGTCGGCGAACATCCCACCCGGGCGGCCGCCACGGTCGTCGAGCATCGCGTCGATGCCGGCAGCGCCGAGCGACTCGTGCAGGGCGTCGGCCGTCGCCTTCACGGCAGGCGAGCGGTCATATCCGATCGGGCAGACGACGACGCGAAACGGCGCGATCGCCTCAGGCCAGATCATGCCGCGGTCATCGTGGTTCTGCTCCACCGACGCCCCGAGCAAGCGCGTGATGCCGATTCCATAACAGCCCATCTGCAGCAATTGCGGCTTGCCGGCCTCGTCGAGGAAGGTCGCGCTCATCGCCTCGCTGTAGTGGGCGCCGAGCAAGAAGACATGGCCGACCTCGATGCCGCGCTGGATCGAAAGCACACCCTTGCCGTCGGGCGAAGGATCGCCCTCGACGACGTTGCGGATGTCGGCAACGATTTCGGGCTCGGGCAAGTCGCGGCCCCAGTTCGCACCGGTGTAGTGGAAGCCTGCCGCATTCGCGCCGCAGACGAAGTCGCTCATTGCGGCAACGCTGCGGTCGGCGATCACGCGAACGGTGGGCGCTGCGCCGATGGGTCCGAGAAAGCCGGGCCGACACGCGAAATTCGTCTCGATCTCGGCGGTGGTGGCGAACCGGAAGCCCGCCGTCAGACCAGGCAGCTTGCCAGCCTTGACTTCGTTCAGCGAGTGATCGCCGCGCAGGAGGAGCAGCCAGACCGTGACCTTTGCCGCACTGCCGGCTTCGCTTGGTTCGTCGGTGGCGAGTACGAGGGACTTGACGGTGCGTTGCAATGGCAACCCGAGGAGCCTGGCAACGTCTTCGCACGTGCTGGCGTCGGGCGTTGGCATCCTCTCGAGCGGCTGCTGTGGTGCGCATCGCTCTGCCGCGGGCGCAACCGCCTCGGCCAGTTCCATGTTGGCCGCGTAGTCGGACTCGGCGCAGTAGACGATGGCATCCTCACCGGTGTCGGCAATGACCTGGAATTCGTGAGAACGGATGCCGCCGATCGTGCCGTTGTCGGCGGCCACGGCGCGAAAGACAAGACCCATGCGCTCGAAGATCTTGACGTATGCCGCGTACATGCGGTCGTAACTTGTGCCGGCGGCATCGAGGTCTCGGTCGAAGGAATAGGCGTCCTTCATCGTGAACTCGCGGCCCCGCATCACACCGAAGCGAGGCCTGCGCTCGTCACGGAACTTGGTCTGTATGTGATAGAAATTCTTCGGCAGGGAGCGGTAGCTGCGCAACTCCTGACGTGCGATGTCGGTAATGACTTCCTCGCTCGTGGGCTGAATGATGAAGTCGCGGTCGTGGCGATCCTTCACCCGCATCAGTTCCGGCCCGTACTTCTGGAATCGCCCCGATTCCAGCCAGAGTTCCGCCGGCTGCACAACGGGCATCAGCAGCTCGATGGCACCGGCGGCATCCATCTCCTCGCGCACGATGCTTTCGATGCGGCGGATGACCCTCAGGCCCATCGGCATGTAGGTGTAGATACCCGCCGAAAGTCGCTTGATGAAGCCGGCGCGCAGCATCAGCCGATGGCTTGCCACCTCAGCGTCGGCCGGGGCTTCCTTGAGGGTAGAGATGAAGAACTGGCTGGCTTTCATCGGCGTGAGGTCGTCGATGCGACGCACAAGGGGTGCGGAGGATTGATTCGTGTCATGCCGGTGCAATAATCGGTCAACGCAAGAATCGAGGTTGATTATGCTCGACCGTGATGGGTTCAGACCCAACGTCGGCATCGTCCTGCTCAACCAGAAGAATCAGGTGTTCTGGGGCAAACGGATACGCACCCACTCCTGGCAGTTCCCGCAAGGGGGCATCAATTTCGGCGAGACGCCCGAGCAGGCGATGTTCCGCGAGCTCCACGAAGAAGTGGGGCTCTTGCAGGACCACGTGCGCATCGTCGCGAGGACGCGCGATTGGCTGCGTTACGAAGTCCCGATGCATTTCATCCGTCGCGATGCGCGCGGTCATTACCGTGGCCAGAAGCAGATCTGGTTCCTGTTGCAGTTGACGGGTCGTGACTGCGACATGAACTTGCGCGCTACCGACCATCCCGAGTTCGATGCCTGGCGCTGGAACGAATACTGGATCCCGCTCGACGTCGTTATTGAATTCAAGCGCGACGTCTACCAGATGGCGTTGACCGAGCTTTCGCGGTTTCTGCCGCGTAGCAGCCCGCATAACCGCTATCTGCGT
>JBDTCA010000117.1:0-2877 GCA_039923815.1 Caldimonas sp.
ACCTTCGCCAGGGACAACCTGCTGACACGCGGCCAGGAGGTCGCGGTCGACGTCGACGACAGCCAGGCCGTCACGGTGGTGCTCGAGCCGGGCGAGATCTCGCTTCACCACGTGCGCCTCGTGCACGGGTCGCCGGCCAATCCGTCGAACGACCGACGCATCGGCTTCGCGGTGCGCTACATCCCGACCAGCGTCGCACAGGTCGCCGGCGACGACAGCGCGTCGCTCGTGCGCGGCGAGGACCGCCACGGCCACTTCACGCTCGAGCCGCGGCCGACGAGCGAGATGGATCCGGCGTTCGTCGAGCTGCATCGCGAGATCACCGAGCGCAACGCCCGCATCCTCTACCGCGGCACCGACGTGAAGACCTACAACGACCCGGCCGCGCTCGCCGGCGATCGCGGCGGCGCACCGCGCTCAGGCGGCATGTGACATGAAGTTTCGCGCCGCGGTGCTCAACCGCACCGGAGAGCCGCTGACGATCGACACCGTGGAAATGGCGCCGTTGCGCGCCGGCGACGTGCTCGTTCGCGTGCACGCGAGCGGCCTGTGCCACACCGACCTCGAGGTGATCCAGGGCGCGTTGCCGTATCCGCTGCCGATCGTGCTCGGCCACGAGGGCGCCGGCATCGTCGAGGCGGTCGGCACGGCGGTGACGAGCGTGAAGCCCGGCGACCATGTCGTCTGCTCCTGGAACCCGTACTGCGGCCACTGCTTCTACTGCGATCGCGGCGTCACGATCCTGTGCGAGCCGTACAAGAAGCACGAGCCGCGGGGCCAGCTGATCGACGGCAGCTCGCGCCTGTCGCGTGACGGCGAACCGGTGCACCACTTCTTCACCACCTCCACGCACGCCGAATACACCGTCGTCACCGAGTCGGGTGCGATCAAGGTGCCGAAGGAGATTCCGTTCGACCGCGCCTGCATCATCGGCTGCGGCGTCATGACCGGCATCGGCGCGGCGGTGCGCAAGGCGAGGGTGGCGCCCGGGTCGAGCGTGCTCGTGATCGGCTGCGGTGCGGTCGGCCTCAACGTGCTGCAGGGCGCGCGCCTGGCCGGCGCGGCGCGGATCATCGCCGGCGACGTCGGCACCCAGCGCCTGGAGCGGGCGCGGCGCTTCGGCGCGACCGACACGCTCGACGTCTCGGGCGAAGGCGTCGTCGAGGCGGTGCGGGCGATGACCGGCGGCCGGGGCGCCGACTACGTCTTCGAGGCGGCTGGCCACGAGTCGGCGTTCCGGCTCGCCGTCGAGGCGGTCCGGCCGGCTGGCCACGTGGTCTGGCTCGGCAAGGTCAACGTCGACCGCGAGGTCACTTTCCGGTGGGGTTCCCTGATGGGCGAGAAGCAGCTCGTGCGGTCGAGCTACGGCGAGGCGCTGCCCAAGCGCGACTTCCCGTGGATCGCCGAGCAGTACCTCCTGGGCAACGTGATGCTCGACGAGATGATCACCCGCCGCATCCGCCTCGACGAGATCAACGACGGCTTTGCCGATCTCGCCGCCGGCATCGGCACGCGCACCGTGATCGAGATGCCCTGACGGCAGAGCGAGGAGCCTCCGCTCACCGCAGGCTCAGCCCTTTTGCAGCAGTGGCCTCTGCCGCGTGGCCGCCAGGGCCCCGAGGAAGAGTGCCAACGCCGAGACTGCGAGCCCGGGCCTGAGGCCGCCGAAGCGGTCGGCGACGAGGCCGACCAGCACCGGGCCGATGATCTGGCCGGCTGCGAACACCACCGTGAACGCAGCGATGCCTGCCGCCCATTGCGGCGGCGACAGGTTGTGCCGGACCAGGGCCGTGGTGGAAGCGACGAGCGAGAGGAAGACGGCGCCTAACAGCAAGCCCGAAGCGAAGACCGCCATCGGCGCGGTGCTCACCACGGGAACGACGGTGGCAACGGCAAGCAGGCCGTTGAGCACGGCCATCGATTCGCCGCCGCGGAAGCGTTGCAGCATGCGCGCCCAGATCCACGACGAGGCGACCACGGCGAACCCGAGCATGGCGAAGAAGACATCGATCACCACTGGCCTCAGCTGCTGCTCGCGGAGCAAGGTGACGACGAACGTCATGTAGCCGATGTAGCCGAGGCCGAACATCCCATAAGCGACGAGCGAGGGCAGAAAAGCCCGCAGTGGCAAGGGCTCGTGACGGGGCTGGGAGGCTCCGGATGCCAGGGCGCCATCGCCGGGGTCGCGCACGACGCGAGCCACGACTGCCGAGGCGACCATCGCGACCGCGCCGATGCCGATCCACGACGGTTGCCAGGGGTGCACGCGGTCACCACCCATCAACATCGGCACGACGGCTGCCGTCGCGACGATGCCGAGCCCGGTGCCGCCGTAGTAGAGCCCGAGCACGAGGCCGACGGGGACCGCACGACTTCTCGGTGGTGGCTCATGGCTGGCGACCCGCGCTGCAACGACCGCGCCCGAAACGAGCGAAAGCGCGCTCACGACGCCGACCAGGGTCCGCAGCACGTAGAGGGCGGCGTCGGTCGCGACCAGGCCGTGGGCGGCGAGCATGAGCGCCGTCGCGGCCGTGCTGATCGCGA
Organism: Caldimonas sp.; assembly: GCA_039923815.1. Taxonomy (GTDB): domain Bacteria; phylum Pseudomonadota; class Gammaproteobacteria; order Burkholderiales; family Burkholderiaceae_C; genus Schlegelella_A. Next base: position 2,545 of record JBDTCA010000117.1, read on the forward strand.
GCACCTGCCCGGCCGTCCACTTGCGCAACGCCGCCGGCGCGACGAGCGCCCCCGCCAGATAGCCCGCCGCATTGACGGTGTTCATGGCGCCTGCGGTGAAGTAGCTCCACACCAGGTCGGCCCGCATCGACGGCAGCAGCAGCCCGTAGGCGAAGCGGCCGAACCCGAGCGACACGGCCGATGCCAGCGCCAGCGACGCTGCTGCGATCAGGGGCGAGGCGCGTCGGGAGCGCGGCATGCGCGAGTCGGCCGTGACCGGACCGCGCCGGCCTTCGGCGCTCACCCGAGGCGCGCCGTCAGCAGGGCCTCGGCGACCTCGACGAAGCCGCGACC
>JBDTCA010000118.1:0-6652 GCA_039923815.1 Caldimonas sp.
GCCCTTGCGTCGCGCTTCTTCGACCATCTTGGGCGAGAGGTCCATTCCCGTCAGCGAACGGGCCCACGGCTTGAGCAATGGTCCGCACAGACCCGTGCCGCAGCCGAGGTCGACGACATCCAGCGGCGTGTCCGTCACCCACTCATCAAGCGCCTCGATCAACAGCTGTGGGCCGCGATAGTGCAGGCTGCCGACCAGGTGGGCGTCGAACCGGCGTGCGTACTTGTCGAACAAGTCGCGGACGTATTCGATGGGCGACGCGGCGGGAGGCGGCTCGTCGCCGAGCGCTGCGAGCATGTAGTGGATCTTCGCGGGGTCGCTAGCCCTCTCGAACTCGAGGGCCTTGCGGTAGCAGGCGATCGATTCATCGTTGCGACCGAGGTGGTTGAGGGCTGCAGCCTTCATGATCCAGCCGTCGGCGTAGCCCGGGTTGACCGTCAGCAGATGCTCGTAGCACGCCAGCGCTTTCTCGCGTTGGCCGGTCTGCCACAGGATCAGGCCTCGGCCTTTCAGAGCCCGTTCGTTGCCCGGCTCCAGACGCAAGGCGCGGTCATAAGAGGCCATCGCCTCGTCGGCTCGGTCGAGAACCCGCAACGTATTGCCGAGATTGGCATGAGCTGCAGCCACGCCGGGATCGATGCGCACGGCCTGAGCGATGAGCCGCGCCGATTCTTCGAGATCGTCGCGCTGCGCCAGCAGGACACCGAGCATGTGCAGGGCGTGAAAGCTTGCCGGCATCTCCGCCAGGATGCCGCGATACAGAGCTTCGGCGGCGTTGACGTCGCCCTTGCCGTGCAAGGCGATTGCCTCCCGGTAACGCGACTGCAGTACAGATTCCGGAACGCGTTGTCGTGCCGAATTTCGAGCCGAACCTTGCCGCGATGGCGCTTTGCGCTGCAACTTCAGGCGAATCCCGAGTAGCCAGCTCCGGCGCGCGGCGCGATGAGCGTGATCCGAACCGTAACCACCTGCCAGCGCCGGTCTTCCGTCACTGCCGGGCCGACGTCGAGATCGTTGGTGCGCAGCCCGCCACACTCATGAGGCTGCCCATCAGCGGCGCCCAGGCGAGCTCCCCCCGAAGTCTCACCGCCGGTCGTTCATGTGGCGCATCGCGATGCCCAGCGCGGCGACGCCGAGCGTCTTGACCAACGTGGGATGTTGGGCGTAGAAGTTACCGAGCCGATCGACGATCGACGGGTCCTGCTTCTCGGCCTGCGCGGCGATCGTCGCCACGTCGGTCGGCGACAGTTGCGACGCCTGCTCGGGCGTGATGGAGGTGGCGGCGGTGTCGGTTCCCTTGCCGAGTACACGACCGAGCAGTCCGCCGGCGACCGATGCCAGGCCACCGGTGCCCAGCGCCTGCACCAGCTGGTCGACGACGCCGGCCTGCTGCTGCGGGTTGGAGCGGTCGAACAGATTGCCGACCAGCTGCCCGAACGGCGGCGTCGAATCCGACCGGAATGCAGCCGCGATGCCGCTGCCCAGATCGGCCGGCGCCGCTTGTCGCGCAACGTCGTCGAAATGGGCATGCACATCGCCGGGCGGCGCCACAGCGTCGCCCGCGTACTGCTTGAGGATGTCGAGGAAGCTCATCGCCGAGCCTCAGCCCTTGGCCGGGATGCGCAGCATCTGGCCCGGGTAGATCTTGTCGGGGTTCGACAACATCGGCTTGTTCGCCTCGAAGATCTTCATGTAGGCATTGGCATCGCCGTAGGCCTCCTTGGCGATCTTCGATAGCGTGTCACCCGACTTGACTTCCCGATAGGTGCTTTCAGGCTCGGCGGCAGCCGCAACGGTCAGCATGTCGTTGACCTTGGCGACAGCGGCCACGTTGCCGCAGCACAGCACCGTCTTTTCCTTCGTGGCCTGGTCGGCAGCGACCCCGCTCACCGTGACCGTCTGGGTCGAGCCGTCGTAACCCACGTTGAGGCCGTCGACCTTGAGGTTCTGCGCACCGATGTATTTTTCGATTGCGGCCCCGGCGCTGGCATTCAGTGACGCGAGATCGGGCTGCGGCGCGGCGGCCGTGGTGGCCGTGGTGGTGGCTGCGGCAGGGTGGCTGAACAGCTTTTCGCCGGCGTCTTTGATGAAACTGATGAGGCTCATGAGTTCTCCGTTTGAGGTGCGAGAACGTTAGAGCGCGGGTTGCGGCTACCGCGTAGGACGGCAGGCCAACGGCCGATCGGGGAGGAGCGCGCGGGCACCTCGGTCGATTCAGTCGTCAGTCGAGAGATCGATCTTGTGGAGGTCCTCGGCGACCCGCTCCGGCATGCAGGCACGCAGGCTGTCGTCATGGCTCATGTCAAGCGCGAGGTCGAGCGCCTGCTCGGCTGTCAGCGCCGGATTCATGGCCACCAGTCGCTTCGAGCAGCGCGCGCACCAGTCGATGCTCGAGCGCACGTATTCGGCGCCGTCCTGGTCCCAGCGGGACGGACTGGGAACGGTCTGGTCGAAGTTGGTTTGCATGGGTTCTTGCACGGTGGGTGGCGGAATTCAGCCAGTGTCGCCAGGGCCGCGCTTTGCGCAAGGCAACGACCAGACCGTTCGTCTGTCGCTGCCTGTAACCGCGCCACGATCCGTGACGTGATGCCGCGGCCTGGCGCGCGCACGGCGGGTGGATACTGGGCGGCTCACTTTTCCTGACCCGTCGAGGATCCGCTCCATGAACGCACCGGCCGAACTCTCGCGAATGATCCTCAGTCTCGAAGGCAAGGTCTCGGCCGACGAATGGCAGACCCGAGTCGACCTCGCCGCGGCTTACCGGCTGGTTGCGCACTTCCACTGGGATGACCTCGTCTTCACGCACATCACCGCAAAGATTCCGGGCACCGAGCATTTCCTCATCAACCCGTACGGGCTGATGTTCGACGAGATCACGGCCTCGAGCCTGGTCAAGATCGACATCGCCGGCAAGATCCTTCAGGACACGCCCTTCCCGATCAACCCTGCCGGCTTCACGATCCACAGCGCCGTCCACGCGGCGCGCCATGACGCCCAGTGCGTGATGCATACGCACACGCTCAACGGCGTCGCCGTATCGGCACAGAAGCGCGGCGTGCTGCCGATCTCGCAGCAGTCGATTTTCGTGATCTCGAGCCTCGGTTATCACGACTACGAAGGCGTTGCCCTGCGCGACGAGGAAAAGCCGCGCCTGGTCGCGAGTCTTGGCGACAAGAGCTTCCTGATGCTGCGCAATCACGGTTTGCTGACGGTCGGCAGTTCGATCGCCGCCGCGTTCCAGGCGATGTATCTGTTCGAGGCCACGTGTGCGATCCAGATCCGCGCCCAGGCCGGCGGCACGCTGGCGAGCGGCGACCTGACGGAGGTCCACGGCAGCATCATCCAGACGGCCGGCGAGCAGGCCCGGGCAGTGACCCGCGGCGGCGGTGCCGGCCTGATCTGGCCCGGCCTGCTGCGCCGGCTCGACCGCACGGATTCGAGCTACCGGCACTGAGCCAGCCACGCCGGCACCCGATCACCCATCAACCCTTTCGGAGTTCTCGACCCATGAGCCGCCAGTTGCAAGACAAGATCGCGATCGTCACCGGAGCCGCGAGCGGCATCGGCAAGGAGATCGCCGCCACCTACGCCCGTGAGGGGGCACGGGTCGCGATCCTCGACATGAACGGCGACGCTGCCGAAACCGCAGCCGCCGGGTTGCGCGCCGGTGGTGCAGAGGCGATGGCCGTCGCAGCCGACGTCACCGACGAAGCGGCGGTGAACGCGGCTGTCGCCCAGGTCGTGAAGGCATGGGGTGGGGTCGACATCCTGGTCAGCAACGCGGGCGTCCAGATCGTCCACCCGCTCGAGGACTTTCCCTTCGCTGAATGGAAGAAGATTCTCGCCATTCACCTCGACGGCGCCTTCCTGACCACGAAGGCCTGCCTGCCTCACATGTACGCCTCGAGCCGGGGCGGCTCCGTGATCTACATGGGCTCGGTGCACTCGAAGGAAGCATCGATGCTGAAGGCGCCTTATGTCGCTGCCAAGCACGGCCTCATCGGCCTGGCGAAGGTGATCGCCAAGGAAGGTGCGGCCCACAAGGTTCGCGCCAATGTCATCTGCCCCGGGTTCGTGCGCACGCCCCTGGTCAACAAGCAGATTCCCGAGCAGGCCAAGGCACTCGGCATCAGCGAGGAAGACGTCATCAGGAAAGTGATGCTGAAGGAGACCGTCGACGGCGAATTCACCACCGTGGCCGACGTGGCAGAGGTCGCCCTGTTTTTCGCCGCTTTCCCGTCGAACGCGCTCACCGGCCAGTCGCTCGTCGTCAGCCACGGCTGGTTCATGCAGTGAAACATCGCCGGTTGTAGGAGGCCGTCTTCGGCCGTGCCCGCCATGGGCCCACACCACCTCGGCGCGCATGCCCTGCCCGCGCCGACGACTGTCAGCCTAATCTCGCGTCCACGAAATCCGCCTTCGCGGAACATAAGAAGAGGAAAACACCATGACGCTCGGAACCATCCTGTTGATCGTGCTGGTCCTGTTGCTTGTCGGCGTCCTGCCGACGTGGGGCCACAGCCGCTCCTGGGGCTACGGTCCGACCGGCGGCATCGGCCTCGTGCTGCTGATCGTGGTCGTGCTCCTCGTCATGGGCAAGATCTGACGAGCACCGCTCTCAAACGTTGACCAGGCCCGCTTCGGCGGGCTTTCGTTCGTGGCACAGTGAGGCATGGACAGCCTCGATCTACAGGTGTTGCAGCAAGCGCGTGACTGGCGCAACGCCCACCATGCGGTGTGGCTCGTCACGGTCATCGAGACATGGGGTTCGGCGCCCAGGCCAGCTGGTGCCTTGCTGGCGATGCGCGACGACGGGCTCGTCGTCGGCTCCGTCTCGGGAGGCTGCGTCGAGGACGACCTGATCGATCGAGTCCGCAAGGGAGAGCGCGTCGGCAAGCCTTCGCTCATCCACTACGGCGTCAGCAAGGAAGAAGCGGCGCGCTTCGGTTTACCTTGTGGCGGCAATCTTCGCCTGGTGCAGGAGCCATTGCGCGACACCGCCTGGGTCGACGAAGTGCTCGACAGAACCGGGCGGCACGAGCTGGTGGCCCGCACCCTCGACCTGGCCACCGGCGCCGTCAGCATCGAAGCCGGCCACCGCGGCGAGGCTTTCGCTTTCGATGGCGGCACCCTGCGGGCGCTTTATGGGCCGCGCTGGCGCCTGCTGATCATCGGCGCCGGCCAGCTCTCTCGCTCGCTGGCCCAAATGGCGCTCGGACTCGACTTCGAGGTCACCGTCTGCGACCCGCGCGAGGAATACCACCGCACATGGGACGTGCCCGGCACGATCTTCAGCACCGCCATGCCCGACGACGTCGCTCTCGAGATGCAGCTGGACCCGCACACTGCCGTCGTAGCCGTCACCCACGATCCCAAGCTCGACGACCTGGTCCTGCTCGAGGCCCTGAAATCACCGGCCTTCTACATCGGCGCTCTCGGGTCGCGAAGCAACACCGCCCACCGCAAGGAGCGTCTGGCCCTCTTCGACTTGAGCGCCGCCGAGATCGAACGGTTGCACGGGCCGATCGGCCTCGACATCGGCAGCCGCACGCCGGCCGAAATCGCGGTCTCGATCCTGGCCGAGATCGTCGCAGTCCGAAACGGGGTGGTCCTGACGCAGAAGAAGCCGGCGCGGGTCGACAGCGCCAGCGCTGGCGCCTGACCGGCGTGCTGCGCTGGTTGGAGGACGCCTCCGACCCCCTGCCCGCTGCAACCGAGGCGCTCGGTGCGGGCAGCGAGGCGCCGGGGTTGGTGGCGGCCGGCGGCCGGCTGAGCATCGCGCGCCTCGACGAGGCCTATGCGAAGGGCATCTTCCCCTGGTACAGCGACGGGCAGCCGATCCTGTGGTGGTCACCCGACCCGCGCATGGTGCTGCTGCCGGCGGAGTTCAAGCTGACTCGCTCGCTCAGGAAGACGATCCGCCGCTTCATCGCGATGCCGGGCTGCGAGGTTCGAATCGACGGCGCCTTCGACCGCGTGATCGCCGCCTGCGCATCGACGCCGCGTGACGGGGCCGCCATCGGCAGCAGCGGCACCTGGATCGTTGCCGAGATGATCGCCGCATACCGCGGTTGGCATGCCGCCGGCCGTGCCCACAGCTTCGAGACGTGGGTCGACGGCGAACTGGTCGGTGGTCTCTACGGCATCGGAATGGGGCGCATGTTTTTCGGCGAGTCCATGTTCGCGCACCGCACCGACGCATCGAAGATCGCGCTTGCTGCCCTCGTTGCCTTCTGCCGCAGCCACGCCATCGAGACCATCGACTGCCAGCAGCGCACCGGCCACCTGGCGTCGCTGGGCGGTCGCGAGCTGCCAAGAAGCGACTTCCAGCAGCGTCTGGGCGCGGCCCTTGCGATGCCTGCGGTGGTCGATTGGACCTATGATTTACAGATGTGGAAGCAGATCGACATCGACCCCGGCATCGATCGGAGCGCTTCAACTTCCACAGATCCTGGCCCGAGCCCGTGACCCACCCGAAAGAGCTGCCGCTCGCGTCGCTACAGTTTTACGCCACGGCACCGTATCCGTGCAGCTATCTCCCCGGCCGCATGGCGCGATCGCAGGTCGCCACCCCCAGCCACCTCATTCACGCCGACGCCTATTCAGGGCTCGTTGCCAACGGTTTTCGGCGCAGTGGCATGTTCACCTATCG
>JBDTCA010000119.1:0-3340 GCA_039923815.1 Caldimonas sp.
CACAGCGAGTTCGGCAAGGCGCGCGGCCTCGTGCAGGGAGCCTGGGAGCCGCTCTGGGTCGTCGACTTTCCGATGTTCGAGCACGACGATGCCGCCGGCCGCTGGAACGCTGTTCATCACCCGTTCACGAGCCCGAAGGACGGCCACGAGGACTGGCTCGAGACCGATCCGGGCCGCTGCGTCGCCAAGGCCTACGACGTCGTGCTGAACGGCGTCGAGCTCGGTGGCGGTTCGGTGCGGATCCACAAGGAAGATGTGCAGAGCAAGGTCTTCCGGGCGTTGAAGATCGACGCCGAGGAGGCACAGCTGAAGTTCGGCTTCCTGCTCGACGCGCTGCAGTACGGCGCGCCGCCGCACGGCGGCATCGCCATCGGCCTCGACCGCTTCGTGATGCTGATGACCGGCGCCGAGTCGCTGCGCGACGTCATCGCCTTCCCGAAGACGCAGCGCGCCCAGGACCTGCTCACCAACGCCCCGGGCCCGGTCGACGACAGGCAGTTGCGGGAGCTTCATATCCGGCTGCGGAACACGCAGGCGACGGCGTCGTAGCGTTGGTGGCGGTGCCTTCGAAAATCCCCGAGTCGGTGCTCGTCGTCATACACAGCGCCGAGCTCGAGGTGCTCCTGCTCGAGCGTGCCGATCGTCCGGGCTCATGGCAGAGCGTGACAGGCTCGAAGGAGACCGAGGCCGAGACCGGCGTCGAGACCTGTGTGCGCGAAGTGGCCGAGGAAACCGGCATCGCCATCGGCTCCGCCGCGGTGCCGATGGCGGCGCTCGTGGACTGCAACGTGACGAACGCGTACGACATCTATCCGTCGTGGCGCCATCGCTATGCTGATGGCGTGACGCGCAACACCGAGCATGTCTTCAACCTGCGCGTGCCGCGTGACGCGGTGGTGCGACTGTCGCCGCGCGAGCACCTCCGGTTCGAATGGCTCGATTGGGAAGCGGCGGCCGAGCGCTGCTTCTCCGCGACGAATGCCGAGGCCATCCGGCAGCTGCCCCGGCGCGTCGATTGCTCCTGAAAAATCCAGATGCGAACCTTTCATTCCACCCAGCATCCGAGCCACATCCTGCGAGTGGCCACGTACAACATCCACAAGGGCGTGCGTGGCGTCGGTCCGAAGAAGCGCCTCGAGATCCACAACCTCGTGCTCGGCATCGAGGCGCTCGACGCCGACCTCGTTTTCCTGCAGGAGGTGCGTCGGATGAACCGCGCCGAGGCGCGGCACTTCCCCGACACCAAGATCGGCTGGCCGAAGGTGCCGCAGGCCGACTACCTCGCACCCGACGGCTACGAGGCCGCCTACCGCACCAATGCCACCACGCGCGATGGCGAGCACGGCAACGCGCTGCTCTCGCGCTGGCCGCTCGGCGACATCGGCCACCACGACGTCTCCGATCATCGCTTCGAGCAGCGTGGCCTGCTGCATGTGCCGGTGACCTGGAACGGCACCCCGGTGCATGCCATCGTTGCCCACTTCGGACTCATCCATTCCAGCCGCGTGCGCCAGGCGCAGCGGCTCGGCGAGTTCATCGAAGCCACCGTGCCCAAAGGCGAGTTGCTGATCGTGGCCGGCGACTTCAACGACTGGGGCGACCGCCTCGACACGCTTATGGCCGCTTGTGGCCTGACACGTGGCTGTGTTGCCGGCGACCCGCCGGCTCGCTTCAACACCTTTCCCTCGCGCATGCCCCTGTTCTCGATGGATCGCTTCTATCTGCGCGGCTTTCGCTGCGCCTCGACGGCGGTGCCGCGTGGCGTCGCCTGGGCGCGCATGTCCGATCACCTCCCGCTCGTCGCCGAGCTAGAACTCAGCTAGGCAGGCGGCCTGCCGGCATGGCCGAATCGCGGCGCGCCGCCGCCACCCGTGCCCTCAAGCCCGGCCATGCGCTGACGCTGCGCATGGGCGGTACGGCGCTGTTCGAGGCACTCGTCGAGGCGATCGACTCGGCCCGTGCCGAGGTGCTGCTCGAAACATACATCTTCGAGTTTTCCGGCGCCGTGCTCGCGGTCGCCGAGTCGCTCGAGCGCGCGGCGGCACGCGGCGTCGTGGTGCGCGTCGTCGTCGACGGCATCGGCACCGGCGACATTCCCGCCGAATGGCAGTCCCGCTGGAAGCAGGCGGGCGTGCAATGGCGCATCTTCAACCCCGCGCGCGGCTGGCGAGTGCTGCTGCCGGGGCGCTGGCGGCGCATGCACCGCAAGCTCTGCGTCGTCGACGCGCGCGTCGCCTTCTGTGGCGGCATCAACCTCCTCGACGATTACGTCGACCCGACGCATGGCGCGCTCGACAAGCCGCGCTTCGACTTCGCGGTGCAGGTGCGCGGGCCTCTGGTCATCGATGTCCACGAGACGATGACCCGGCTCTGGCTGCGCATGCAGGTCGCGCGAGACGCTCGCCACTTCGACTTCACGGCCGCTGTCGAGGGCGTGCGCAAGGCCGCGCGCGCCGGCACCGACATGGACGACGCCGAAATGCAGTCCGGCGACCTCAACCCCGCCGCCGGGCCGGCCGAGGCGGGTCAGCTGGCGGGTCTCGTGCTGCGCGACAACCTGCGCTTTCGCAAGCGCATCGAGCACTTCTACCGCTTTGCCATCGCCCAGGCAAAGAACGAGATCATCATCGCCAACGCCTACTTCGTGCCCGGCGTCGCGCTGCAGCGCGCACTGCTCAAGGCGGCCAAGCGCGGGGTGCGCATCACGCTGCTGCTGCAGGGCCGCTACGAATACTTCATGCAGCACCACACCAGCCGCGCGATGTATGGCGTGATGCTCGACGCCGGCATCGAGATCATCGAATACGCGCCGAGCTTCCTGCACGCCAAGGTGGCTGTGTTCGACGGCACGGTGGGTGCGCTTGCCACGGTCGGCTCGTCGAATCTCGATCCGCTGAGCCTGCTGCTCGCGCGCGAAGCCAACGTCTTCGTGCGCGACGACGCCTTCGCCGCCGAGCTGCGTGGCCATCTCCTCGACGCCGTGCGCACGGCCGGCCAGCGCGTGGAGCCGAAGAGCTACCGTCGCCGCCCGTTCACGGTGCGCACGCTGGCGTGGCTGGCCTACGCCGGCATGCGCGTCGCGTTGTTCGCGACGCGGCATCGGTACTGATGAAGCGCCGCCACTGATCGCCCGACATGGAAGACCTCGTCATCCAGCGCAAGGAGGGGCTCTATTGCCCACCGGGCGATTTCTACATCGACCCCTGGCAACCGGTCGATCGCGCCGTCATCACGCATGCCCACGCCGACCACTCACGCCGCGGCCACGGCCGCTATCTCGCGGCGGCGCCGGCCGAAGGCGTGCTGCGAACGCGGCTGGGCGAGATCGACCTGCAGACAT
>JBDTCA010000120.1:0-7968 GCA_039923815.1 Caldimonas sp.
TTCGGCAAGGGCTCCGTGCAGACGGTCCGGCCGCTGTCGCCCGACACGGCACTGAAGATCACCACCGCTCGCTACTACACGCCGAGCGGCGCCTCGATCCAGGCCAAGGGCATCGTTCCGGACGTGATGCTCGACGAGACTGCCGAGGGCAACCTGTTCGCGGCGTTGCGAACGCGCGAGGCCGATCTCGACAAGCACCTGCAGAGCGGCCAGGGCGCCGAGGTGAAGGACGAGGCCCGCGAGAAGGCTCGCGACGAGGCACGCAAGCGCTTGGAGGCCGAGATCTCTGCTCGCAACGGCGCCCCGAAGCCGCCGATCGAGTTCGGCAGCGCCGAGGACTTCCAGCTCAACCAGGCGCTCAACCGCTTCAAGGGCAAGACCGTGCTGGCAAGCAAGACCGCCGTCGAGCGCAAGCCTGAAGTCGAGACCAACTGAGCCCGGTGGTCGTCGCGACCTGAACGACGACGACCTGCTGCGATATTCGCGGCACATCCTCCTCGACGACATCGGCATCGCGGGTCAGGAGACGCTCTCCGCGGCTCGCGTGTTGGTCGTTGGCGCCGGCGGCCTGGGTTCGCCGGTCGCCCTGTACCTGGGGGGCGCCGGCGTCGGCACCCTGACGATCGTCGACGGCGACCGCGTCGACCTCACGAACCTGCAGCGCCAGATCGCGCACGGCGTGGCACGGATCGGCATGGCCAAGGCAGAGTCGGTGGCCATCGCCGTGGCGGCGCTCAACCCCGAGGTGGCAGTCAACGCCATTGACGAGCGCTTGGTCGCCCCGCGGTTCGTCGATCTCGTGGCGGCGGCCGATATCGTTGTCGACTGCAGCGACAACTTCGCCACCCGCCACGCGATCAACGCGGCATGCGTCGCCCACGCCCGGCCACTGGTGGCAGGCGCGGCGATCGGCTTCGACGGCCAAGTGTCCGTCTACGACACCCGCGATGCGGCCGCGCCCTGCTACGCCTGCGCATTTCCCCACGACGCCGATTTCGAAGACATCGCCTGCGCCACGATGGGTGTGTTCGCGCCGCTGGTCGGCATCATCGGCAGCCTGCAGGCGACCGAAGCGCTGAAGCTGCTCCTCGGCATCGGCACCTCGCTCGCCGGTCGGCTGCTCATGCTCGACGCGCGGGCTATGGAATGGACCGAGATCTCCGTGGGCCGCGATCCCGGTTGCGCGGTGTGCGCGTGCCGACCTGGCGCCCGATCGGATTGAACCGGTCGCGCCCGCTCCGCTGGCGCCTCCGTCTACTCGACCGTGATGTTCGCGGCCTTGATGATCTTGGCCCAGCGCGAGATTTCTTCGTTGAGGAACTGCGAGAACTTGGGCCCAGTCCGCGCGTCCACGGTGAAGCCTTGTGTGCGGGCCCGCTCCGCAACGTCGGGCGACTGGAGGATCTTCAACACCTCGGCGGCCAGCTTGTCGACGATGAGGTCGGGCGTTGCCGCCGGCACCATCATCGCCGTCCAGTTCTCGACGAGCAATGCCGGCATGCCGACCTCCGCCGTCGTCGGCACATCGGGCAGGGCCGGATGGCGGGCGACGCTGCAGATCGCGAGCGCCCGCAACTTGCCGCTCTTGACGTGCGCGAACGACTCCGGGAAGTTGGAGAAGATGACGTCGAGCTGGCCACCGATGAGGTCGCTGATCGATGGTGCGCCGCCCTTGTAGGGAACGTGCTGGATCTTCGTCTTGGCGATGTCGTTGAAGAGGGCGAGCGTGAGGTGCACCGGCGTGCCGTTGCCGCTCGAGCCGGCATTGAGCGACCGTGACTTCGCCGCCAGGATGAGGTCGGCGAACGTCTTGATCGGGCTCGCCGCCGGCACCACGACCAGCATCGGCGAGCCGGCCAGCAGGGCGACGGGCTTCAGGTCTTTCGTGAAGCTGTAGGGCGCCTTCGGGAACATCGTGACGTTCGACGCATGCGCCATCGTGATCGCGAGAAGCGTCAGGCCGTCGCCCGGCGACTTCGCCACGGCGTCGGCGCCGATCTGGCCGCCACCGCCCGGCTTGTTGTCGATGACGACGTTGACCTTCCAGCGCTCGCCGAGCTGCTGGCCGACGATTCGCGCCATGGAGTCGGTGAGGCCGCCCGGCGGAAACGGCACCACGTAGCGGATCGTCGAGCCGGCCTTCGGGTAGTCGGTGCCGCCCTGTGCGTGGGCGAACAGGGGCAAGGTGCCGAGGCTGGCAAGCAGCAGATCACGTCGTTGCATGGTGTCTCCAGTCGAATCGTCTAGACGACGAGCGTGGCGAGGATCGCGTCGCTCACGTCGAGGCCCTCGCGCTCGGCCCGCAGGAGCAGGGCCTCGCGCCGCGCGCCGGGCAACCGCACGCCGTCGTCGCTCAGCATTTCGGCGACCAGCACCTCGATGCGGTCGAGAAACTGTGCGCGACCCGCGAGTGCGCCGGGGTCGATGACCAGGAAGGACTGACCGATGCCGGGGCGGTTGCCTTCGTCGACGAAAAAGCTCGAGGCCTCGAAGCCGAAATGGGCGCCGATCAGCGCCGTGACCAGCAGCTCGACCACGAGCGCCAGCATCGCGCCCTTGCTGCTCGAGGCGGCGCCGACGGCGAGCATCGAGCCGGCCAGCCCGGCCTTCGGGTCGGTCGTCGGCTGGCCGTCGGCGTCGAGCGCCCATCCGATCGGGATCGGCTGGCCTGCCTTGGCGGCCACCATCAGCTTGCCGCGGGCGACCTCGCTCAGGCTGAGATCGATGAGCAGCGGCGGGCCATCCCGGCGCGGAAAGATCGCGGCGATCGGATTGGTGCCGAAGATGGCGTGCCGGCCGCCCGCCGTGGGCATGGCCGCTGGCGAGTTGGTGAAGCCGAGCCCGACGAAGCCCTCGCTCGCGGCGACGCGAAGGTGATCGACGATGACGCCCGCATGGTGGCTGCGCACCACCCCGGCGAAGCCGATGCCGAACTCGCGCGCCCGCGTAGAGGCTTCGGCGACGGCGAGCGCGCAGGCCGGGAACGCCAGCCCCTCGGCGGCGTCGATGACGGCGACGGCGCCCTTGCTCGTGAGCACACGCGGCAGCGCAGCGCCGTCGACACGACCGTTCTTCAGATGGGTCGCGTACTGGGCGACGCGGCTGAGCCCGTGCGAGCCGAGACCCTGTGCCTCGGCGAGCACGAGTGCGGCGGCCGTCGCTTCGGCCATGGCGTCGCCGGCACCGGCGACCACGAGCGTGGCGGCGACTCGGCGTCGCGCATCGGTCATCGACAGCAGAGTCATCAGCGCAGCGCCTCCAGAAGCTTGCTCGCGACGAGCGTCGAGACACGCTCGTTCGCCTCGAGGGTGACGCCAGCGACGTGCGGCGTCAGCAACAGGTTCGGGCAGCCTTCGAACGCCGATCCGGCGGCGAAGGGCTCGTGCGCGAAGACATCGACCGCGGCGCCGCCGAGATGGCCGCTGCGAAGCGCCGCGGCCAGCGCCGGCTCATCGACGATGCCGCCGCGCGCCGTGTTGACCAGGATCGCGCCGCGCTTCATGGCGGCAATGCGATGTGAGTCGAACAGGCCGCGCGTGGCCTCGACCGACGGCACGTGCAGGCTGACGACATCCGACGTGGCGACCAGCTCGGCGAGCCCGATCGGCACGACGCCCGCCGCCGCGTAGACCGCTGCCGACGGCGGCAGCGCCGGATCGAAGGCGACGACGCGCATGCCGAGGCCGGCCCCGAGCTTGGCCACGAGCTGACCGATCGAGCCGAAGCCGACCAGCCCCAGCGTCTTGCCGGCGATCTCGCGGCCGCCCGAAAGCGCCACGCGCGGCCAGCCGCCGCCAGCCACCGCGGCGGTCGAGCCGTAGGCGCCGCGCAGCAGCAGCATCGCGGCGGCGATGACGTACTCGGCGACCGAGAGCGCATTCGCGCCCGTCGCCGGAATCACCTCGATCCCGCGCGCCGTGCAAGCCTCGACGTCGATGTTGTCGAGGCCGACGCCGAGCCGGCCCACGGCCCTGCAACGCACCATCGCCTCGAGCAGCGCGCCGCGCACCTGAGTGCGGTTGCGAACAACGAGCGCATCGGCCGTGGCCGCTTCGCGCAGCAGCCGGGGCATGTCGTCGACGAGCGCGGCGTCGTGGCAGACGCTGTGCACGGCCGCGAGGTGCGCCACGGCGCGCTCGTCCATGAACTCGGCGATGACGATGCGCGCCATCGACGTCAGACCGACCTGAACCTCATGCGCGCATCAGGCCGACTCGTAGAGCCGCGTCATGACGAACTCGCGATGGCCAAGCGCCTCGGCGGCGGTGAGTCGGCCGTTGGCGGTGCGCAGCATGCATTCGAGCAGCTGGTCGCCGGCCTGGTCGAGGTTGATCTCGCGTTGCAGCAGGCCCGACGTGTCGACGTCGACGTGCTCGCTCATCAGACGCACGGTGCGCGGATTGGCGCAGATCTTGATCACCGGCAGGATCGGATTGCCGATGACGTTGCCCTGGCCGGTGGGAAAGAAATGCACCGCGAACCCCGAGGCGGCGCAGAGCGTGACCATCTCGGCCGCAGCACTCGACGAGTCCATGAACCACAGACCCGGATGCGTGGGCATCTCGGCCTTGTCGAGCACGCCGTCGACGGTGCAGAGCTTGCCGATCTTCTGGATGTTGCCGAGCGCCTTCTCCTCGATCGTCGTCAGCCCGCCGGCGATATTGCCCTTGGTCGGCTGCGAATCGGAGAGGTCGCTGGTCTTGTGACGGTTGATGACGTCCTGGTAGCGGTCGAACATGAACATGAACTGCTTGCGCACGGCCTCGTTGGCGCAGCGCGCGGCCACGATCTGCTCGCCACCCGTGAGCTCGGTGGTCTCGCCGAAGCAGAGCGTGGCGCCGAGCGGGTGGAGCTTGTCGAAGGCGTTGCCCACCGTCGGGTTCGAGCCGCAGCCAGAGGTGGTGTCGCTCTCGCCGCATTTGGTCGAGACCCAGAGGTCGGCGATGGCGCATTCCTCGCGCTGCTTCTCGCTCGCCCACTGCACGTATTCACGCGCCGCCTTCGAGGCCCGCATGATCGTGTCGTGGTCGCCGTGGCCTTCGATGCCGAAGCCGATCACCGGCTTGCCGGTGGCGGCAATGCCGTCCACCACCTTCTTGGTCCAGCCTTCCTCGATGCCGATGACGACGACCGCCGCCACGTTCGGGTTGCAGCCGGCACCGATGAGGGTGCGGAAGTGAAGGTCGAGGTCGGCACCGAACTGCAGGCGGCCGTACGGGTGCGGGATCGCGAGCGCGCCCTTGATGTTGTGCGCCACCGCCTCCGAAGCCGCGTTCGAAAGGTCGTCGAGCGGCAGGATGATGACGTGGTTGCGAACGCCGACGCGGCCGTTCTCGCGGCGGTAGCCGAGGAAGGAAGTGCTGTTCGAGATGACTGCCATGGCTACCACCGCTTGGTCTTGATGTTGTGAACGTGGGCGTGCTCGCCCTTGCGAATGGGCGCCACCACCTTGCCCATGTCGATGCCGTACTTGACGACCGTGTCGCCGGGCGCCATGTCGGTCAGCGCCACCTTGTGGCCGATCGGGATGTCCTGGCGGGCGGCGACGTCGATCATCTTGTCTTCGTCCATGATCCAGCCGGTCATCGCCGTGCCCTCGGTGACACCTTCGACGACGACCACGGCGACCGTGTCCTTGGCGTCGTGCAATACGAAATGAATCATCGGCGGCTCCTCGCAAGTCGAATCGAGCCGCGATCCTACTCCGCACCGAAAGCGCGGATCAAGCGGGTCATATGGATGAGTCGGATGAGCGAAGAGTGCGAACCTAGAATGCGCGTTCATGACTTCCGAAGCCGGCACGCAATTCCGCCCGATCGCACCCGAGAGCGTCGGCATGCCCCTCTACCGTGCCGTCAAGCGGGCCCTGCTCGACGCCGTCGGCGCCGGCGCCTTCGCGCCAGGAGACGCCCTGCCCGCCGAGCCTGACCTGGCGGCGGGCTTCGGCGTTTCCGTGGGCACGGTGCGCAAGGCCGTCGACGAGCTCGTCGCCGAGCACATCGTCGTCCGCCGGCAGGGGCGCGGCACCTTCGTGGCCACACACGACGCCGGCCGCCTGATGTTCCAGTTCTTCCACGTCGAGCGTGCCGACGGCCTGCGCGACCTGCCCGCGGTGACTCTGCTTTCGTTCCAGCGCGGCCGTGCCGGCGAAGACGCCGCCGAGGCGCTGCAACTTCGGCCGGGCGACGGCGTCGTCGAGATCGAGAACGTGCTGCAGCTGCAGGGCCGGCCCGTCATCCACGACCGCATCGTGCTGCCTTCGCTGCTCTTTCGCGGCCTGACCGAGCGGCGCGTCCGCGACCGGCCGGGCACGCTGTACCAGTTCTATCAGGCCGGGTTCGGCATCACCGTGCTGCGCGCACTTGAGAGGGCGCGCGCCGTGGCGGCCGATCGAGCGACGGCGCGGGTGCTCGGCATCGCGGCCGGCGCGCCGGTGATCGAAGTGCGCAGGACGGCGCTGAGCTTCAACGACCAGCCCGTGGAATACCGCGCCTCGATCGTGGACACCACGCGCCACGACTATGTCAACGTGCTCTCGCGAAGCGAACGCAACGCGGTCGCGGCCTTGCCGTAAGCTCGCCGTTATGAACATTCCAGCGGGCCCGCCCGCACGCACTTTCCCGTCCGCTCAGGAAGACGCCGAGACCGAGTTCGTGACGCCGGCGACCCGCTACGACGGCCCCGAAAGCGCCTACCGCCTGGCCTTCACCGACACCGAGTTCATGCTGCGCGAGGAGCTTCGACCGATTCGCCTTCAGCTCGAACTTCTGAAGCCGCAGCTGGTCCAGGACGAGCAGGGCGTCGAGGCCACCATCGTGATGTTCGGCAGCGCTCGCATCGTCGCGCCGGAGGTGGCGTCGGCCGAGCTCGAGGCCGCACGGTCGGGCAATGACGAGCGCGCCCTCAAGGCCGCGCAGACGCGTGTCGCGATGTCGCGCTACTACGGGGAGGCGCGTCGCTTCTCCGAGATCGCGACGCTGCGTTCCGCCACCCTCGCCAAGCCGCTCTTCGTCGTCACCGGCGGTGGCCCCGGGATCATGGAAGCGGGCAACCGCGGTGCCTTCGAGGCCGGCGGCAAGAGCATCGGCCTGAACATCGTGCTCGCCCACGAGCAGGTTCCGAATCGCTACATCACGCCCGAGCTCTGCTTCCAGTTCCACTACTTCGCCCTGCGCAAGATGCATTTCCTGATGCGGGCGGTGGCGCTGGTCTGTTTTCCGGGCGGCTTCGGCACGCTCGACGAACTCTTCGAGGTCCTGACGCTGGTGCAGACGGGCAAGTCGCGGATGCGGCCGATCCTGCTCTTCGGCCGCGAGTTCTGGACCCGCCTGATCGACTTCGATCTCCTCATCGAGACCGGCATGATCGCGGCGGCCGACATCCACCTGTTCCATTTCGTCGAGACCGCCGAGGAAGCCTGGGAGCTGCTCGTCGCCGAGCTCGCCAAGTGCGAGGCTCAAGCCCGGACCGTGGCGTGAACCGGCTCGTCAGCCTGATCGGTGCGCCGACCGACATCGGCGCTGGCAGCCGCGGGTCGAGCATGGGTCCCGAGGCACTGCGGGTCGCCGACATCGGGCCGGTGCTCGAGAGCCACGGCCTCGAGGTCGTCGACCGCGGCAACCTGAGCGGGCCGGCGAACCCGTGGCAGCCGCCGGCCGAGGGCTACCGTCACCTCAAGGCCGTCGCCGCCTGGAACCGCACCGTGCACGATGCCGTCCATGCCGAGTTGCAAGGCGGGCGCATGCCCGTCCTGCTCGGCGGCGACCACTGCCTCGGCATCGGCTCGATCAGCGCCGTGGCGCGGCATTGCCGCGAGGTCGGCAAGAAGCTGCGCGTCGTCTGGCTCGACGCCCACACCGACTTCAACACCGCGCTGCTGACGCCGAGCGGAAACATCCACGGCATGCCGGTCGCGTGCCTGTGCGGCTTCGGTCCGCAGGAGCTGATCGAGATCGGCGGCAAGGTTCC